>DATHPV010000739.1:0-5412 GCA_035483495.1 Puia sp. | reverse complement strand
AAAGCCCAGTCCAGTTTAGCGTTGGCAGCCTCCAGTTTTTCAGCAAGCTTTTTCCTGGTTAATTTTAGTTTATCCTCTGCATTTGCAGTGGACTTTTTAATTTTCTCATCAAAAGTCTTTATTTTATCCTCCAGAACTTTTTTCCTTTTAGCCGATCTTGATTTCATTTTTTGAAATCTCTCGTCCCTTTCCTTTTTTAATTTATCAATCTTTGCTTTGATGGCTGTTTTATCCTCATTTACAGCCGTCTTCAGTGATTTTTCACCAGCATCAATTTCCTTATTCAACTCATCCCATTTCTGATCATCATATTCCTCATATTGACTGGTTATATCTGTGCGTGCAATTAGTCCGTGGAAAGGATCTATATAACTGTTGATGAAAAAATCATTGTCTTCTTCCACATCCAGTACTATGGCAAATTCGCCTGGCAGAAGTTTGTCCTTGGCTTTTTCCAACACTTCATCCGAAAAGGCCAGATTGTCTTCTTCATCAGCCGATCCGACAAGAGCACCGGTCAGCATACCCATTCCTACACCGATCGGTCCTCCGATTAGGCCAATCATGGAACCACCGATTACCCCAATCGCTGGCAACGCGTCCGTATCTGGCCCTTCGTGTTGGATTAAATCGAATTGATTGTCGCCCGTTTTACGAATCAGGGCGTAATTATATATGTTGATATCACCCAGCAAATCTAAGTCTTGTAGTTTGCCCAAAGCTCCGGAAGCATTTTTCGCATCCGGAAAACTGATAATTATTAAATTTTCCATTTTATAGTTTTTTATGATGAAAAATAATTTTTAGAGTTCTAAAGATCCACAACCGTTAGTACCCTGTAGCATGTTTGAATTTGCCTTCAAAGGATTTCACGTCTTTTTTTATTGTTTTGAATTTAACGGCCAGAATTAAATTTAAAATGCCAGCCAGTATAAAAGCAGTAGCTGAATAAGCGATGATACTTATAGCTCCGGCCGCAGGAAAATATAAAATCAAAAATGCCAGGATAAGCACTGCCAACCCTCCGGTCAAAAGCCAACCCCATCCTGCCACACCCATCGTTTTAAGATCAAAAGAAGCGCCCATTAAATGCAGGGATCGGAACATTAACCAGAAGCCTACGAAATAAGGAAGCGTAGCCATCGTGATAATCGGATAAGTGATCAGGTAAAATCCAATAGCGACATCAATGATTCCTGCTGCAAACGTCCACCCCCACCCTTTCAGCACATCACTGTTGCCAATAGAAAAAAATATCTGGGTAATACCCACACCCAGAATTACAATGCTGAATAAAACACTTAATCCAATATATCCTTCGGCGGGCCGTGCGAGAATAGCTACACCGGCGGTAATTAGTAACAATCCTTTAATAACAAACCACCACCAATTTTTAACTCCTGTAACGAGTGTGTCTGCCAGCGTGTTCATACATTTAAATTTTAAGGTGAATAAAAAAGACTAATGATAATAGTTGGGGCACAAAAAGATCAGACGGAAAATGAAATCATTTACCGAATGTAAAATGATTGATTGTTTCATTTACTTGACAAATCAAACATTTCACTAATGAAATCAAACAAATTCAGCCCGATATCGGGCAGGCGAGATTTTTAAAAAGTTGCTGAAGAAGGTATAGAAGTATTCAGGCGGATCAAATCCCAGCTTGTAGGCAATCTCACTTATGCTGAGAGAAGTTGAAGTAAGCAGATATTTGGCCTGTGTCAAAACGTGCAGACTAATCGTTTTTTTTGCTGAATGACCGTATTGATTATTGGACAGTAAGTTGAGATAATTGGGATGAATATGCAGTTCTTTTGCGTAAAATTGTACGGACTTTTCTTCCACGAAATGTTTCTCCAGCAGATCATTGAAACGGTCCAGTGTTTCGTGAAAAATAATTTCCTTCCCTTCGGAAGACAAATCAGCATAAAAACGGTCACATTGAATCAGCAGTTCCAGTATTTTCACCGCAATCATCTCATTTTTCGAATTAAAACCGTCTTTACTTTCCTCGAGAATATATTTAAAAACGGGCTCCAGTTTCTTAACCTGGGAAGCCGAAAGTTTCAAATAAGGCCTCACAGAAGACTTGAATATTTTTTTATTCATAATCATCTTTCGCGGAAATGCCTTTTGTAAAAAGAAATCGAGATTAAAGCAAAGTACATAACCTGAACGTCGGGCAGATCCGTACTGACTTGAATGCATCACTCTTTTAGGAATACAGAGAAGGGTATTCTTCTGTAAGGGAAAAGTGTAGTTCCCAATGGTTTTCTGTCCGTCCGCAGCCTTTATCAGCGTAACGAAATATTGGGAATACCTCGTTGGAGGAACAACCCCGCCCAATTCTCTGACCACTTTCTCAAGTCGTAAAATTTGAAAGTCAAATCTATGCTTGAGCCGGTTATCCATATCAATAACGCCGTCTTTGGCGTATTTGCCAAATGCTTCTTTATAGGCGGCGATTATAATATCATCGTCGTGCATCAACTTTCAACTAAAATTTACTAACGGATTTCAATATACTAAAAAGCTGCCACCATAGAATAATGACAGCTTTATTTTTATTGGTTTACTAAGACTTAAAAAAAGCCAGCAGGTCTTTATTAATCGTGGCAGCTTCTGTGGCCGGCATTCCATGCGGAAAGCCCGGATAAGAAATCAGTTTGCCGCGTTTCAACAATTTCGCGGCCTTAGCACCGGAACTAGGAAACGGAACGATCTGATCATCAAACATAATATTAATCAGGAAACGCACAATCTTCGGGCCACTGTCTTAACTTGGAATTCATATTAAAGAGATAAAAGATGCAAACACATTATTTCCCTGCCTTAGAAAGAGGAAAGAAAAATATCGGCTGGCTGAAAAGTAATTTCTTTTTCAGCTTCAGCGACTATTATCATCCGTTAAAAATCGCATTCGGAACCCTGTTCGCTTTTAATGATGATTATATGGAGATCGGCAAGGGATTCGGGATTCACCCGCATATCAATATGGAAATTATTTCGGTACTGATACAGGGTAAGATGAACCATATCGATTCCATGGGATACAGCACAACCATTGAAGCGGGTGGCGTACAGATCATGAGCGCCGGCAGCGGACTCAAACATGAGGAATATAATATCGGTGAAGAGGAAGTAAATTTTCTGCAGATCTGGATACTTCCCAAATTGCAAAATATTTTACCACGTTACCAGCTCAGGCATTTTCCAAAGGAAAACAGAAAAAATAAACTCACTACCATTGTTTCTGGTGAAGAAGGGCCGGAACAGTGCTGGATCAATCAAAATGCAAAACTCTCACTGGGATATTTTGATAAGGATCAGCAAACAGATTATTTTTTCAGGCCGGTAAATATGTGCATTTTTATTTTTGTGATTAAGGGCTCGATGGAAGTGAACGGAAAAATTGTACTGGTCAAAGATGCAATCGGTATCTGGGATACCGATAAAATTACTGTAATCTGCAAAGAAGATTCAGAATTTCTTCTCATCGAAACACCCGTCAATCAGAAATAACGGCGATGGCAAAATTCCTGACGGTCACCCGCATATTGGGTTACAATTTCTCTGCATTCAGGATCCGCGGAATCAGGATCTATATGACCGGACAGGTATTTAATTTGCTGGGTGACTGGATGCAGCAGACGGCCCAGGCCTGGCTGGTATGGGAACTTTCACACAAGGCAACGGCACTCGGCATAGTGGCTTTTTTATCTCAAATCCCCTATTTTATTTTCGGACCCTGGGTGGGCGTATTTTCGGATAGATATGACCGTAAGAAAATTTTGCTGATAACACAGATACTGGCCATGCTGCTGGCAGTAATACTTGCTGTCCTCATTCAAACACACCGGGTAACTCTGACGAACGTTTATATTCTGGCGTTTCTATTGGGGACCGTTACTGCTTTTAATACAACAACCGAGCAGGCTTTTATAGGTGATATTGCCGGAACGGGCAATATCAAAAAGGCAGTGGCGCTCAATAACACGATCAATCAGCTATGCCGGTTGGTCGGACCGGCAATCGCCGGATGGCTCATTGCATCCATCGGCCTGGCCCCTGCTTTCTGGCTCAATGCAATAAGTATACTTGTTTCCATATTCGCCATTTTCCTGATTCATTCTACTTTGAAAGCGAATGATGAAAAAGGGAACGGACTCAGTCAGTTCATGGAAGGATTAAAATATTTCAGGACTCAGAAACTACTGAGGTTGATTGTTCTTTTTGGCGCCACACAGGCTTTTTTTGGAATGTCCATCGTGCAATTATTACCTGCTTTTTCATCATTGGTTTTAAAAGGGAATGCAGGAACACTTGGCCAGTTGATTGGAGCAGCCGGGGCTGGCTCTCTGGTTGGTTTGGTTATCGTTCTTCCCTTTGTTCAAAAAATCAGTCGGCCATGTATCTCCATTGGCGGCGCTGTGATCTGGGCAGGATGCTGGTATGTTTTATTTTCTTTTTGTTCATCACTTCCGCTCGCCATGTTATGCCAGTTCATGGCCAGCCTGGGAGCTTCCAATGTAATTACGCTTTCTTTGGGTCTGGCGCAGGAACTTACACCCATTCATTTGCGCGCACGAATCCTGAGCACATTCATGATGATTATTTTTGGTTTACAGCCATTTGCTGCCTGGCTCGTAGGTATATCTGCAGATAAATTCGGAATTCACGCAGTGATGATGGTGAACGGATCCTGCATGATTATAATAACGACATTATTACTTACACTTCCCGTTTTACATAAATTCAAATCACATAAAACAGCATCGTTAAACCCCGAACTCATAAATGGTTTACACCCTTTGACTTTAGCGAAACATACTATCTGATTCACTAAGTCTTTCTATCTATCGATTATCACGCAGGAATTTTTTTTAAGAGAAGATTATTTTATTTTTTACTTTTACATTCGCCAATCTGGATTGCTATTTCGCTCCTTTAATTTCATCATTGGCATTCTCAATTACGCTGTCCGAATTATTCAAATTTCCAAATACTTCCACTAAGTTACCTGATTGGTTTCCAGATGTCACATCCACTTTCTGAATTCTTCCCGAACGGACTGCCAGAACATATTTTCCTTCCGTGGAAACAACCAGACTGGTCTTGGGAATTGTAAATCCGCTTTCATTACCCTTTGAGTAGATCACGATATCAGCATACATTCCCGGTGTAAGAAATTCATTTTCGTTGTTCACATCCGCTTCAATCCGTTCTGACCTGAACTGCTCATTCACATTCGTGGATTTCCTGCTGATATGTGCCATTATCTTTTTCCCCGGGAAAGCACTGGTTAAAAAAGATAGCGTGTCTCCTACTTTCATGGTTCCTAAAAGATTTTCAGGAATATCCACCTGCAGGCGAAGATGTGAGACTTCTTTCAATTCCAGCATCGGCTTC
>DATHPV010000738.1:0-2161 GCA_035483495.1 Puia sp. | reverse complement strand
ATGAGTTATGAGTTATGAGTTATGAGATGGGTTCTTCCAATATAAACTCATACCCCATAACTCATAACCCATAATTAAAAACTAAGTCGTCCCTGATAGTACTCCAATATTTTTGTTCTGAAGATATAATTATACCGTGCGGCTACCAGATTCAGGTTGGCTCTGTCTACATTATTTTTTGCAATTACATAATCCACTGATGTAATAACACCCTCATTAAAACGAATTTCAGCGGTACGGAAAGATTCTCCATAGGCATTGACCTGATCCACGTATCCTTTATATTGACCGTAAGCGGCTTTCAGATTCTGCCAGGCCTGTTCAACCATTTGTTGCAACTGGTTATGGGATGCATCTGAAATTACTCTTGCATTCTGATAATTTAGTTTGGCAATCTTCACATTATTTCTTGCCGAAAAATAATTGAGAATAGGAATGTTGAGCCCTAAACCGAATGACTGATACCGGTTATTTTTTACCTGATCGCCAAAAGGAGTTTTCTCGATAGGATAACTGTTTGACGAAACATCATAGGTCGTTGGGCCAACAGTTACAAATTCCCCGGTTGAAACTACCGAAGGTGTACTGCCTGTGATCGTGTTGGTAGCAATGCTGGTATAATTTGAATTGAGATTTCCAAATAAATACAATGTTGGCCAGAGTTTTCCTCTCATAACCGCAATGCTTTTTTGAAAGGACTGAACCCTCAGATCATTTGCCTTTATAGTCGGAATGGTCTGCAATGCCGTCTGGTAAATGGTATCCGAACTATTATTCAGATCGCTGATATCAGCATTCATATTGACCATTTCAAAAGTGGCATCTCTCTGATAGGATACGTTCAGCAGCGCGAATAAATTTACTTTTGAAGTTTCCAGAGCGTTCACGCTGTTCACTACATTCACAAGGTCAGTGGCATATTGTCCCTTCAGATCATATAAAGTGGCCGGAGGAATAGCACCTTCCTGATTTTGAATCTGCAGTCTGGCAACCTGGGCAGAGTCTACAGACGCCTGCTTAATCGCAATTTCCAATGCTTCCTTATTACTCAGCACCGTGAGGTAAGCATTGATAACCTGCAGGGTAATATTGTCTTTTTGTTGTTGCAAATCCATCTTACTGGCATTATAAAACAGTGCATTTTGCCTGATGGCATTTTGCAGTTGAAGACCATTGAATAATACCAGATTGCCGCTGAGTGAATAATTGCCCGAACTATTTTGTTCGTCAATATAAGTGTTGTTGAATGTGTTCACACTTCTTCCATAATTCATCCCCTGCGATATAGAGCCGTTTATTTGAGGGAGTAAATTTTCCTTCGATTGTTTAAATGCAACACCATTTGTTGCCAATTGAATTTCGCTTTGCTGCACAAGAAGATTATTCTTTATGGCAAGATCAACGCATTGCTTGATAGAAAGATATTTTGTGCTATCCTGACTGTAACCGGAAACATGAGAAATGAAAATGAAAATAAAAATCCAACTGCTGTACCGCTTCATCTTTCTTCTTTTAATTAGTTATCGTTTTTTCGATGCGACCATCGAGCAGGTGAATGATTCGTTTTCCGTAACCGGCATTTTTTTCAGAGTGTGTTACCTGGATGATGGTCACGCCATCCTGTTTATTAAGTTGAACGAATAAATCCATGATCTCTTCTCCCTGTTTGGAATTCAGATTGCCCGTAGGTTCATCAGCCAGTATGAGTTTGGGTTTGGCAACAAGCGCCCTGGCAATGCCCACAAGCTGCTGCTGACCGCCTGAAAGCTGGGTTGGAAACAAATCCTTTTTACCTACCATCTGAAAGCGATCGAGAATATCGGCCACGATGGCCTTACGTTCTGAGGTTTTTATATCCTGGTATATCAGAGGTGTTTCTATATTTTCATAAACCGTGAGCTCATCGATCAGGTGATATGCCTGAAACACAAATCCGATATGTGATTTATAAAGATTGGAGCGTTGTTTTTCTTTCAGCTTGTACACTTCCTGATCCAGGAAATCATAATCGCCCTCTGAAGGAGTATCCAGCATGCCGATGATATTCAGCAGCGTTGACTTCCCCGAGCCCGACGGACCCATAATAGAAACAAATTCGCCTTCCGCAATATTCAGGTTGATATCTTTCAGAATAAAATTCCGGATATTCCCCTGACTGATC
>DATHPV010000737.1:0-2562 GCA_035483495.1 Puia sp. | reverse complement strand
AAAGATATTCAGGACCTGCCTGTCATTTTCGGTGAGAAAGATATTTTGAAATCTCTTCAGTTGTTACCGGGTGTGCAGTCTGCCGGCGATGGCAGCAGTGGTTTCTATGTAAGAGGTGGTACAACAGATCAGAATCTGATCTTACTCGACGAAGCAACCGTTTACAATCCTTCACACCTGCTTGGTTTCTTTTCTACTTTTAATTCGGATGCTGTAAAAGATGTAACACTTTATAAGGGAGCCATACCTGCAGAATACGGTGGAAGAATAGCTTCTGTACTGGACGTAAAAATGAATGACGGTAATTCAAAGGAATACCAGGTGAGTGGTGGTCTTGGGCTCATTTCTTCCAGATTAAACGTGGAAGGTCCGATTGAAAAAGACAACGGTTCTTTTATCGTGAGTGCCAGAAGAACCTACGCAGATCTTTTTCTGAAACTCTCAAAAGATACCAATACGAAAAACAGCAGTCTTTATTTTTACGATATCAACGCAAAAGCGAATTACAAACTGGGGGATAAAGACCATATTTATTTGTCAGGTTATTTTGGTAAAGACAACCTGGGTCTTGGTAACAGCTTTGGCATTGATTATGGCAACACGACTGCCACTTTCAGATGGAACCATATATTTAACAGACGGCTGTTTTCCAATACTTCTCTCATCTACAGTAAATACGATTATGATATTGAAGTTACTTCGGGGAACAATGACGTATCCATCAATTCCTTCATCAGGGACTATCATTTTAAAGAAGACATGCAATATTTTGTGGGTTCCGGGAATAAGATAAATTTCGGACTGGAAGTGATCAATACCACCACATCTCCGGGTGTGATAACAGCTGCTGCCCAGAGTGATAATTTTAATTCTTTAACCGTACCAGACAAACACGCTCTTCAAACTGCATTATATATTTCGCAGGAAGTCTCCCTCTCTGATAAATTGAATGTGAACTACGGACTGCGTGCAGGACTTTTTACTGTGCTGGGACCTGGCGCATTTTATACATATGATTCTGCCGGAAATGCGACAGACACTGCAAACTATGGATCTGGCCAGGTTGTAAAAAACTATTTCAACCTGGAGCCACGTTTCTCCATGAGTTATCAGCTCACGGAAAACAGTTCAATAAAATTTGCCTACACCAGAACCACCCAAAACCTGCACCTGCTTTCAAACAGCACATCATCCAATCCAACGGATGTGTGGATACCAAGCAGTAATAATGTGAAACCGGAGATCGCCGACCAGGTCTCCGCAGGATGGTTCAGGAATTTCAAAGACAATCAGTATGAATTCTCGACGGAAATATATTACCGGAACATGCAGAACCAGATCGATATAAAAATGGTGCGCAGTTAATTGCTAACGTAAATGTAGAGTCACAACTTATATTCGGGAAAGGCAGGTCTTATGGGCTTGAGTTATTCATCAAAAAGAAATATGGAAAACTGAGTGGATGGGTCAGCTATACATTATCGAGGACGGAGCGCCAGTTCACGCAGGTGAATAGTGACAGCTGGTATCCCGCCAATCAGGACAGAACAAATAATTTGTCGGTGGTAGGCGTTTACAAATTGAATAAGAAGTGGACGCTGTCAGCAGATTTTGTTTATTACACGGGTAATGCAGTAAGCTGGCCGAGCGGCAAATACCAGGTGAACGGGCAGGCAGCTTTTATTTATGTTGAAAGAAATAATTACCGTATGCCGGCATATAACAGACTGGATATCGGAGTTACGTTGCAAAGTAAAAAGACAAAGAAGTTTGACAGTAACTGGAACTTTTCAATTTATAATGCCTATGGAAGAGAAAATCCTTACAGCATAAGCTTTCAACAGGATCCGGGAGATCCGACTAAAACGCAGGCTGTACAGTGGGCTTTGTTCAGATGGGTGCCTTCCATAACGTATAATTTTAAATTTTTATAGAATGAAAGTGTTCATTCCGATAACTTTTATTTTAGTATTATTTTTTTGTTCCTGCCAGAAAGTGGTGAACCTTAACCTTAATACTGTTCCTCCGCAAATTGTGATACAGGGTGAAATTACCGACTCAGCTGGTCCGTATTCTATTACCATTAATCAGTCAGTAGACTTTTATGCTCCCAATACATTCCCGCCTGTATCGGGTGCAGTCGTGAAGATCAGCGATAATGTTGGCAACAGCGACAGTCTGATTGAATATACGCCCGGCATTTATTCTACAACCAGTTTTCTGGGCAGACCGGGACGGACATACAGTTTATCAGTAACCGTGCAGAACCAAACGTATACGGCGGTATCTACAATGCCCATGCCTGTAAAACTGGATTCGGTTACATTTGAAATTACGAGTGGATTTGGAATACAACGGATAAATGCAATTGCCAATTTCCAGGACCCTCCGGGTATTCCAAATTACTATCAGTTTCTGGAATATATAAACGGGAAACAATTCACTAAGGAAATATTCGTTTTTGACGATCGTCTTTCTGATGGCAAATATATCAGTACCACACTGCGAACCGACAGTTCTTATATAAATATGGGCGACGTGGTGAAACTGAAAATGTATTCG
>DATHPV010000736.1:0-3395 GCA_035483495.1 Puia sp. | reverse complement strand
CGAATTTTAATACAGAATTTTTTGAGTCGGCCCCTACATTGTCGCCGGATAAAAGAGATTTATATTTCACCAGTGACCGGCCTGGTGGTTATGGAGGAAATGATATTTATGTTTCTCACCGAAATGAGAATGGACACTGGTCGCCTCCGGAGAATATGGGTCCGACTATCAACACTGCCGGAGATGAAAGCTGGCCTTTCATACACGCAGACAACAGCACCCTGTATTTTACATCCAGTGGATTGCCGGGTTATGGAGGAACAGATCTTTTCCTGGTTAGAAAGAATGCTAATGGAGAATGGGGCGTTCCTGAAAATTTGGGATATCCAATTAACACGATAGATAACGAAGGCAGTCTGGTTGTGGCAGCCGATGGAAAAACAGCATACTACGCCAGTGACCGCACAGATACAAAAGGCCAGCTGGATCTTTATTCTTTCGAATTGAGGAGTGATATTCGTCCGGCAAAAACATTCTGGGTGAAAGGAAAAGTGTACGATAAGAAAACAGGCAAGGGTCTGCCCTCTTCCGTTGAATTGGCTGACCTGAAAAATAAGCGCCTGATAAGCAAATTGCAAACCGACGAGTCGGGAAATTACTTAACCACATTGCCCGCAGGTAATGACTATGCTTTTAACGTCAACAGAAAAGGATATTTATTTTATTCAGAAAATTTCAAACTTTCAGATCCTTCTTCTGATTCCGTTTATCAGATGGATATACCATTGCAGCCAATAGAAGCTAATGCCACTATCGTGTTAAAAAATATATTCTTTGATGTAAATATGTTTGAACTTAAACCGGCCTCACAGATTGAACTGGATGACGTGGTTAAACTCATGAAAGAAAATCCGCTTATGTCTATTCAGATAAACGGGTTCACCGATAACAATGGTAAGGCAGCTGATAATCTTTTACTTTCAGAAAACAGGGCAAAGTCAGTGGTAAATTATTTGAAATCAAAAGGTATTTCACCAACGAGATTATCATTTAAGGGATATGGAGAAACCTCACCCGTTAGTCCAAATACAACAGAAACAGGAAGAGCCCAAAACAGGCGTACGGAACTTAAGGTGATTAAGATTAATTAACGCATTCTTTGGAGTTATGGGTTATGGATTATGGGTTATGTGTTATACTACCATAACTCATAATTCATAATCCATAACCAATTTACCAACCGCGGGATAAAACGGTACATCACTACGTGTTTATCCCTTTATCAACTATTCACTCCGAGGTATGTTTGAAAAAAAATAATTGCATCCCGATCTTCTTCACCTGATAAGTCTTTCGAGGGTTCCGCAGGTTGGTTGTGTACACGCACGTATTCTGCTTCACCATTTTGGTTCGGCAGAAGCTATTTTCAATTCCAGTCAACAGTCTCTGGAAGAGATCGAGGGAATTGGAAAAATTCGGGCACGGTCCATAAAATCTTTCAGGGACTTTGGTGAATCGGAGAAGGAAATAAGTTTTTTGCAGCGGTACGGTATCCGGACGCTTACACTGGATGACCCTGACTACCCACAAAGACTTTTGTCTGCCTACGATGCCCCTGTACTCTTTTTTTATAAGGGAAACGCGGGGCTTAATCCTTTGCGATGCATCTCTATAGTGGGTACCAGAAGAAATACTGAATATGGAAAACAAATAACGGAAAAACTCATTCATGATCTCTCATCACACGACGTTCTGATCGTGAGTGGTCTTGCCTTTGGAATAGATGCTATCGCCCATAAATATGCACTGAAACAGGGGATGAATACGATCGCAGTCCTCGCTCACGGACTCGCATCCCTTTATCCGCCCGAACATAATCAATTGTCAAAACAAATCATTAAACAGGGTGGATTACTCACCGAATATATCAGTCATGTCAAAGCTGAGAAACATTTTTTTCCCATTCGGAATCGAATAGTTGCAGCAATTAGTGACTGCACCATTGTTGTTGAAACTGCCGTCAAGGGAGGAAGTATGATTACGGCTGATCTTGCCAATGGTTATAACAGAGAAGTTTTTGCTTTTCCGGGAAGAACAACCGATTTAAAAAGTGCGGGCTGCCATTGGCTTATCCGTAACAACCAGGCCGTTTTACTGGAAAATGCAAAGGATCTTGTCAAAATAATGGGATGGGAAGATAAACCCCTTGTAATTCAAAAAGCTCAGCCCGAACTTTTTATACCACTTACAGAAGTCGAACAACGTATCATGGATATTCTGAAGGAAAGAGAACAAATGCATATTGATGTTATCAACGCAACAACGGGATTCCCAAATAGTCGAAACGCAGGAGCTTTATTGGAACTTGAGATGAAAGACCTTATCTGCAGTATGCCGGGCAGAATTTATAGGCTTAAGCAAGTGTGAGAGTGTGAGGGTTTGAGAGTGTGAGAGTTAAACACCGTCATCCGTCATCCGTCATCCGTCAACCGTCAACCGCCAACCGTCAACCGCCAACTGCCAACGGCCAACGAAAACGGATTTGGTACCAATTTATCACTTGCATTATCTTTGCACATGGCAAGAATAAATTCCTCAAAGACACTCCTCTCCCCTAAATTTTTTGGCGAAGGCCTCACGTTTGACGACGTTTTGTTATTACCTGCTTATTCGAATGTGCTTCCCCGGGAAACTGATATCAGTACAAACCTGACTAAAAAAATAAGGTTAAATATTCCCATGTTATCAGCCGCCATGGATACGGTTACCGAAGCTACGCTTGCGATCGCCCTTGCCCGCGAAGGAGGTATCGGCATTCTGCATAAAAACATGCCGGTGGAAAAACAGGTTGAACAAGTGCGCAAAGTAAAACGCAGTGAAAGCGGGCTCATCATCGACCCAATTACACTAAGGCCCGATGCCACCATTGGAGATGCGCTTAGTCTTATGAAAGAAAATAAAATCGGCGGAATTCCAATCATTGACGATCATCAGAAGCTCGTGGGCATCCTTACGAACAGAGATCTGCGTTTTGAAGACGATAAGAAAAGAAAAATCCGGGAAGTGATGACCAGGGAAAATCTGATCGTAGCTCCTGAAGGTACAGATCTCAAAATGGCAGAAACTATTCTTCGTAAATATAAAGTTGAAAAACTTCCGGTAGTAAATAAATCCGGCAAACTGATCGGACTTATTACCTATCGCGATATACTGCAGCTCTCGAGTTTTCCCAATGCAGTAAAGGATAATTTCGGAAGATTGCGCGTAGGTGCGGCTCTTGGAATTACAGCAGATCTGATGGATCGTGCGGCTGCTTTGTTGCAAATCGGTGTTGACATTGCGTGCCTGGATAGTGCACACGGACATAATACCGGTGTTATCGAAGCCTTAAAAAAAGTAAAAAAGAATTTCCCAAAATTGCAGGTGATAGCGGGCAATGTGGCAACTGCCGCTGG
>DATHPV010000735.1:0-4391 GCA_035483495.1 Puia sp. | reverse complement strand
AATACAACTGCTGCATTACATCCTCCGAATCCCGAAGCAGTTTTCAGACATTTCTTCAGCTTAATTTGCATCAGTTCCTTTATGATATGAATAGGGTTTTCCGTACCTGGAGTTGTAAATCCAAAACTGGGAAGAATGATTTGTTCTTTCATGCAATGCATAGTAACGATCGATTCTAAAACTCCCGCGGCACCCAGTGTGTGGCCGTAATAACCCTTCAGACTGTTTACCGGAACTTTTTCCAGCGAAGCAAGATGAAATGCCTTTGCTTCCATTTCGTCATTATATCTTGTAGCTGTTCCATGGGCCGAAATAAAATCTATTTCATCTGGTGATACAGACGCCTGTTTTAATGATCTGCTTATGGCAAGAAATAATTCTTCACCGGTACGTGAAGGCCCTGAAATATGATTTGCATCATTGGACACCGAACCCCCGCCCAACAAAATAGCTCCGGGACTTTTACGCGCCGATAAGACAACTGTCGCGGCTGCCTCACCTAAACTTATTCCGTCGCGTGCTGCGTCGAAAGGTTTACATGGATTCGGGCTAATGGCCTGAAAAGACTGAAAACCGGAATAAATAAAAGAAGTTATAAGATCTCCGCCTGAGATAACAAGATTCTCAAACCTGCCCGACTGTATCAGTCGCATACCGGTAATCATTGCCAGCAAACCTGAAATACAGGCATGAGAAACAACCAGTGGCTCGGTAACGAAGCCGAGGGTTTTTGAAATAATATTTGCACTTGTATTCAGGGAAATGCGGTCAGTTGGTATCTCCTCATCCGAAATATTTTCAACCAGGCTGATATTTCCTTTTGTGGAAGAAAGTATAAAACCATTTTTACTGTCCGCTGTATCTATCGATGATTGTTGTATGGCTTCTGATGCTGAATTCATAATTATTCGCTCGAATCCCGACATGGACAGAGTTCCCGATTTGTCTTCAGAAGGGAAAAGAGATGCATAAAACGATTGTGGCGATATACTGGAATTGTGCTCGCGAATAGCTGAGTGGCCATTCTTCAGAGCTTCCATATTTGCAGAAGTTGTTTTTCCAAGCGGAGAAAAAATATTATCAGCTACTACGTATACATTTCTCATGAACGACTTTTAGTTTGTATGTATTTTCTTTTCCATTCTTCAAAAAAAGCCGGATTCTGAAGTTGTAGAACTGAATGTACGCGGTCGAGAAATACCTGTACGGAATTTCCAGTGGCTACCAATTCTTTTGTATTCTTGTTAAACAGGCGATAACTGAATTTAATCTTTGCTGCGTCGCACGGAATAAACAACGTTTCAACCAATACCGTGTCTCCATAACGGAGAGACTTCTTAAAGGAGCAATCCACATTTACAACCGGAATCACAAAACCATTCTCATAAAAGTCAAGATATCCTATTCCATATCGTTTGCCAAAATCCTCCCGGCCATCTTCAAAATACCTGATGTAATGACCATGCCAGACAATGCCCAGGGGATCTGCTTCGTTGAAACGTACCAGAACTTCCGTCTCAGTTTGTAAAATATTTTTTTTGGACATTATAGTTCAGATGATCGAAATCACGATGTAATAGGTGGAATATGCTCACTTCGAAAAAAGACAAACAAAAAGTGATTTTTCATTTAATGATTGATCAGATTATTTTGAACCAGCGCCCGATTTCCATTGATCATAGTCTTTGCTTTTAACATGACCAATGGCACTTTTAATGGCGGAAGCCCAATAATTCCTGAAACCAAATCCGCTTCCTAATTTCCCTTCGACCCTCGCTGCCGTGAGTACTTTTTTCGAATCCATATCGATAACAGTAAACCAGATCGTGCAAATTTTAGCAGTTTTACTCATCCCTTCCATGATGAGTAAAACGCCATATCCCTTCAACGTACCATAATTAAAATTTTTAACAAGATTATCAATATCATCAGGTTTCAGTCTGGTAAGATCTGCTTCGTTTGATGATTTTAATTGATCGGGATCAACCTTGTAATTCCTGTCTTCAACTTCTTTCAAATTTGGTGTCCAGTTGGATCTGCGATAGGCCTCCTGAATGTCGTACTTTTTGGGTTCGCTTATCATCAGATCATTGATTCCATTGAATTGGGTGGACTGGATTGTTCTTGCATTGGAAGCTTCGTCGTTTACCAGCTTCGCGAGCGTGAAATCAATGCCCAGATAGGTTGTTGGGACCGTTTCATTGTTGAAAAAAGCCGAAGTGGTAAGTGCCTGACCATTCATGAATGAAGGGAGCACGACTCCTGTAATCGCAATTATAGCCGTAAAAAATTTATTTTTCATGTTGCAGTATTTACAAATATTTTCATTTCGCAGGAGGCCATTATTCTTCCTTGATATCTGACTACCCCGGATACAAGGGAAACCTGCATGATATTCGTGAGCAGCGTGACTTCCATTAAAATTTCTGCGTTTGCCGGTGGCCATTCCACAACAGACAATTTCTGAATGGTACCAATATAACCAATGGGGACTTCTTTATTTTCTTTTTTAAAATAATAACCGGTTCCTGCAGCTGCAGTCTGAGCCATGGATTCCACCATTCCCGGGGTTGAAAAATAACCATCTTCCACAAATGGATTGTCATTCTTTGCGATAAAACTGCAAGAGGACTTTTTTTCATCAGCAAAAAGCAGCCTGTCTACCATTGCAAATGGGGTTTTCTGTGGGATGAATTCTGCTGCATTCTCCGACTCAAATTGCATCTGCTAAAGATAAGAAATCATCTGAAAGTATAAGGGTATAGGAGTATAGGAGTATAAGAGTATAAGAGTATAAGAGTGTTGAGGCTTACACTCCTATACTCTTATACTCTTATACTTTATCAGTCTCCCAAAAATCATAATAATTATACCATTGCAGCGGATATTTTCTGATGATATTTTCCATGGCAAAACAATAATCTTTTAACATTTCCGGGATAGATATTTCTCTGGCTCCTGCATATTTCTTCGACGGAGTGGCATAAAAATGATAGTCAAGGGAATGATCCTTCATGGCAAATACAAATGATACGGGTGATTTAAAACTGTTTGCCAGAAGGAATGGACCGGCAGGGAATAAAGCGGGCTTATTTAATAAAATACCTGACAGTGTTTTATTTCCTTCCAGGAAACGATCCGCATGCATGCAGACAAACTCGTTATTGTCCAATGCCTGTTGAATGGCATAAATATGAGAAAGATCTTCTTTAATAAGAATGATCCGGGCTGAATGTTTTTCGGTTATACTTTCCAGGTAGTCCTTGATCTCCTGCTGTTCACCGTCATACATAACGATATGCATATTGGTGCCAAGGCGTTGAAGCAGATGTCCCGCAATTTCCCAATTTCCAATATGTGCACTCAGTAAAAGCCCCCCTTTATTAAGCTCTACCATTTCTCTTAAATTTCCTTCCCCTTCAAATTCAAAACGAAACGGATTTTTTAACCCCGAAGTGATCACGACTTTATCAATGATTGTTTGACCGAACCAATAATAATTTTTATAAATATTCAATACGGATCTCCAGGCGGAAAATCCAAGCCGTTGCCGGAAAAAAATGTACTGGTATCGAAATGCCCTGCCTGAAAAAATAAAAAAATAGAAAGCAACAAACCGTAAAAGAAGATAGGCTGGCCGAAGGCCTGCATGTTTAAGCACCCAGACGAAAATCCGGAAACCCGTTTTATTACCCCTGGACTTGCCCTGCCATGACGGCATCGCTTGGTTCTTTTGATTGATCGCGGGAGATGATATACGAATAGAAATCCTGGAAGCTGTTGATTAGTAAAAAATCTTCTGGTTTTACCTTGAATGAAAAATTGTTTTCTACCAGTACAACAAGATCAATATAGTCAAGACTGTCCAGTTCCAATACCTCTCTGATGTTGGCGTCCGGAACCATCCTGTCGGTATTCACTTCAAATTCGTCGGAAAGAATCCCGTTTATTTTATCAATAATGGGGAGTTGATGTTTCATAGCTAGTCAGTTTTAGGGTCAGGATTTCCATTTTTTTACGATTAAGGAGGAATTCGTTCCTCCAAAACCAAATGAATTCGACAAAAATACATCTATATTTTTGGCCGTGGAAGTTTTTACGATATCCAATTTGGAAGAATCATTGTCTGGATTCTCAAAATTGATATTGGGAGCTATAAATCCATTCTCCATCATAATCATTGAATACACGATTTCACTTGCGCCGGCCATCCAGCATTCATGTCCTGTCATGGATTTGGTGGAACTTACAGGCACCTTTTTTTCACCAAATACTTCCACTAATGCCCTTGCCTCACTCGAATCCCCGGCCTGTGTAGATGTTGCATGCGCGTTGATATAGTCAATCGAAGAACTATCCATGCCGGCATCTTTGAGAGCCATAATGAGTGA
>DATHPV010000734.1:0-3381 GCA_035483495.1 Puia sp. | reverse complement strand
GCCCTGCCATCTTTGTTACGCACAGGCGTGTAAATGACATTGTAAGAACTTAAAGCATATTTTATTCCGCCAGCATCAAGTCTTGGAAATTGCAATTCCATTCTTTCTATAAAGTTATCCCAGTTGCGCAGGGATTTTGGACTCCAGTATACTTCAGACAATGCAAGGCCACGCGGCCAGGTCATATACTCAACCTGTCTGAAATTAGCTACCCGTTCAGTCCATAAATTTCCTTGCCCGCCTAAAATAAATTTTTCATCTACACTGTCAGGAACAGGATCATAGGTATAAGAATCAGTTAATCTGCACATACCATATGTGGGTGGTTCAACGCTCGGCTCGCCCTGATAGAGGTCGAGGTAACAAAAGTCCCAGGGTGACATCACCACATGATGGTTCATTTTAGCAGCTTCAATTCCGCCTTTCATTCCCCGCCAACTCATTACAGTTGCTTCAGGTGCAAGGCCGCCTTCCAGTATTTCATCCCAGCCAATTAGTTTTTTGCCCTTGGTTTTTAATATTCCTTCCACTCTTCGTACAAAATAACTTTGCAACTCATCCACGTTCTTTAGGTGTTCATCCGTCATGCGTTTTTGACATTTTGGGCAATCGGTCCAGAAACCTTTATAAGCTTCGTCGCCACCCACGTGAATATATTCACAGGGAAAAAGAGCTGCCAGCTCAGTAAAAATTTTATCCAGCATCGCAAATACTGAATCGTTCCCGATACAAAGTGCATTATCGTCTCTCACCGGACTTCTGAAACCCGCATTTACACTGTAAGGCAGTTGTGTGCACGAGAGGCCGGGAAATGATGCTATGAGAGCGAGACTATGCGCCGGTACATCAATTTCCGGAAGAATGGTAATATTTCTGTCTTTAGCGAAACTGATTATGTCCCGCATGTCGTTCTGTGTATAAAATCCACCATCCGAATTTTGTTCATAAGCAAGCGCTGGCAGAAATTCACCCCACAAACCGGAACGTTTTACCCGCCACGCACCAACGCTTGTCAATTGTGGCAACGATTTGATTTCAATACGCCAGCCCTGGTCGTCACTCAAATGGAGGTGCAAAACATTGTACTTATATCTGGCCATCTGCACTATATATTTTTTCACTTCATCTTTTGTAAAAAAGTGACGACTTACGTCCAGCATCAACCCGCGCCAGCCAAACCTCGGATAGTCGGTAATACTAACACATGGTACTATCCAGTTTGCATTATTCACCTGGTTACTGCTTTCAATATCTGGCGGTAACAATTGTAACAAACTTTGAATACCATAGAAAACTCCTGCCGGATGATTAGCTTCAATCGTAATTTTTTTCTGTGTCACAGATAATCTGTATCCTTCATTACCAAGTTCCTTATTCTCTGTTTTATTGAGACTGATCCGGATAGTGGCCGAACCTGAATTGGTCATCGCTACATGATAGCCGGTTGGTATAGTGAGATGTTCTCTTAAGTCTGTGAGTGCTTGGGTAAGCTCCGGATTTTTATCGCAATCGATGCTGATATTAGCGGGCAGCGTAAAATGTCCCTCATTTACAATCATTTTTACCGGTTGGGGAATAATAGAAATTTTTTCCTGGGCATAATTGCTTAGCAGACTAAAAAAAAATACAGTTAAAACAATGGTCCTTTTCATGAGAGACGTTTTTTATTGATTGTGCAAAATGGGCAATCGAACGATTGTAAATTTATTGCTTTGAGATTTTCCAAATTAATAATTATATTTTCTGGCATTAAATCATCTCTTAGTCGCAGATTTTCCCCGTTACGTCTCATAGTCGTGTATCGTTATAGACAGGATTATATTTTTGTACCGCATTTGTCTTTACAATCAAATCATTCTTAAATGTTAAAGCTATGAAAAAGAGATTTATAATATTAATGGTAGCCTGCCTCTTATCCTTTTCAATCACTTTTGCGGATACACCTGGAAACGACGTTCCTCAAACCATCGTTTCAGATTTTAGCAGTCATTTTTATCATGCGCAAAATGTGAAATGGGAAAAAATGGATAGTTATTATGAAGTTACATTCGATCAGTTCGGAACTACTTTATTTGCTTTTTACTCCGAGGATGCCGACTTTATGGGAATTGCAAATTATATTCCCACCAGTAATCTGTCTGAATCATTGTCCCTCGAATTGAAAACAAAGTATAGCAATTATTGGGTTTCAGACCTTTTCAGATATTTGGTAAATGATCAGCCGGGATATTGCGTTACGATTGAAAATGGCGACCAGAAAATAATGCTCAAAAGTGACGGAAGTCAGAAGTGGAATTTATATAGATCTGTAAAGAAGAGCTAATCATTTCGATCAGGTCTTTATTTCGTTGAGGTTGCGTAAATTTGATATACTTGGCCAGGGATCTTAATGGCGGTAGTAGTGAGTCTTCAATATGGCAATAAGTACCTTCAGCGCTTTCAGGAGCCGTAATTACAGACTATATTTTATTGGACAATCTGTTTCTCTGATCGGCACCTGGATGCAGAAAACGGCAGTAAGCTGGGTGATATATTCACTTACGCATTCGAAGTTTATGCTGGGAGTGACCTTGTTTGCCACTATGTTTCCCTCTTTTTTATTGTCGTTTATAGGTGGAGTAGTATCGGACCGCTTCAACCGTTATAAGGTTTTATTACTTACTCAGATCATTTCGATGATCCAGGCAGTCCTTCTTACCGTACTGGTATTCTTCAAACATTATTCGGTTTGGGAAATTATAACTCTGGGCGTTCTGCTTGGAATAGTTAATGCTTTTGACGTCCCCGCCCGTCAGTCGCTGGTTTATGATATGGTAGACGATAAAAAGAATCTGCCTAATGCGCTTGCTTTGAATTCTTCTATGGTGAATTTATCGAGATTAATCGGACCGGGAATCGCAGGTTTGATAATAGAAAAACTGGGAGATGATGTTTGTTTTGGATTAAACGCACTGAGTTTTGTAGCCGTTATAATATCACTTTTACTAATGAGGCTACCGGCTTTTGTAGCAAAACCACATACAAAGAATATATTGGGCGACCTGCGGGAAGGTTTGAATTATGTCCGCAAAACTCCGCAAATCTCTTTTGTTATTGGAATGCTGGCCCTCGTTAGTCTGTTCGTACTGCCTTTTAGCACTCTGATTCCTGTATATGCTAAAGATATATTTCACGGAACAGCATCCACTTTTGGTGTTATTGACAGTGTGATCGGGTTGGGTGCGTTTACCGGAGCTATTTTTCTGGCTTCACTGAAACTCGGAAGCAATCTTCAGAAAATACTGGCGATTAATACATTTGTCTTTGGTACGGGCCTGGTTCTTTTTTCACATACCACGATTTATCCACTGGCACTTCTGTTTGCCATGATCAGCGCATTTG
>DATHPV010000733.1:0-6117 GCA_035483495.1 Puia sp. | reverse complement strand
TCATACCGCTTTTCTGGGTGAAGCTGATTTTGCACAGGGTATTCAGGATCTTGCGGACAGAGGCTGTCAGGTAATAGCTGACGATGTAAGTTATTTTGACGAACCTTTTTTCCAGGATGGTATCATAGCCCAGTCAGTCGACCAGTCGAAAAGCAAGGGAGTTACCTATTTTTCAGCCGCGGGTAACGACGGTGTGAATTCTTACGAACATGGTTTCCAGGCTTCGAATGTTGAACTATTAGGACCCGGTAATGGTACCGCACATAATTTCAGTGCCCCCGGTGATCCACCCGTATATGCACAGCCGGTTTATATACCTCCCGGTGGTTCTCTCGTCAGTTCATTTCAATGGGATGAATCTTCATTTTCTGCAAGTGGCGTGGGTTGCAATTCTGATCTGGATATTTATTTACTGGATATAAATGGTAATGTTGTCGCCGCCGGAGCGAGTGACAATATTGCCAGCGGTGATCCGATTGAAGTTTTTGGCTACGATAACAATACCCAAAGTCCCACTTTTTTTATCGTCATTTTAAAATTTGCGGGCCCCGACCCCCAACATCTGAAGTATATATTATTTAACGACGCGCTATTTTATGCTACGACGCCGGCAATACCTGGTGTTCTGTCGGGAACCTGTTTCGGACATCCAAAAGCTGCGGGTGCAATTGCAACGGGAGCCGCCTACTATCAACAAACGCCGGCCTATGGTGTGGATACGGCGGTGATAGAATATTATTCCTCTTATGGAGGAATCCCTAATTATTTTGATATCGAAGGCAATCGCATAGCACCGCTGATCCGCAAAAAACCTGACGTTACTGCTCCCGACGGCGTAAACACTTCTTTCTTCAATCCCTTTGATTATCCTGACGGGGCTTTTGATGGTGACCCCTATCCGAACTTCTTTGGTACTTCTGCCGCAGCACCCCACGGGGCTGGTGTGGCTGCACTGATGATCGAGGCACAAAAATTAAATACGATCACACCTGACCAGATCCGCGGGGTCATGTCTTCCAATACTTCTGATATGGACGACCCGTTGACTCCGGGTTTTGATAAAGGCTTTGATGTCGCTTCCGGTTACGGATTGATAGAAGCAGATAAAGCAGTAGGAGCTGTAAAATTCCCCAGCCTATATATTAAAAACCTGAAGCTTGAAGCGGCGTGCTCGGATGATCCGTCTTCTATCAGAAACTGGGCTGTCGTTAATCCGAATCCATTTGAAGTTCAGGTGCAGTGGTTCTTGGCAGGTACAAACCAGAAAGGTAGTTTTCTGGCACCTCCCGGTGACACGACCTTTTCTACGAACACTTTGTCGTACAAAAACTTTTCGACGCCCAATATTGCAGTTATCAACTGGGAAGACAATTTCGGATTTACAAGGACTGATGCTGATTTCAGCACCACAGCGACCTGTGGAAAAGATGCAATTTCTTCCACCAAAGCGCAGGCCCTGCAAGCCTATGAAGAAAATTCGAAAAGAGGAAATATGGCTGCAGTATATCCCAACCCGGCAACAGATAAATTCAATGTTTATTATTCACTCGTTAGTAATGAACCTGCATCCGTTGAACTTTATTCGCAGGATGGAAAACTTTTATACAGTAACCGTATTGAACAGCCAAACGGACTGGTGAGTATTCCTGCTTCCAGTTATAACGCGGGTTTCTATGTTGTTAAACTGAAACAGGGATCAGTGTTGAAGACATTTAAAGTTTTAAAACAATAAATAAGAAATCCAGCTCAGGACAAAAAGTCTCTTTCGCGATTCAGTCGTGAAAGAGACTTTTATTTTTACAGGTATTATTTTAGTGAGACACGCGACTTTGTCAGGCCCACAGCCAGTGCTTGTCAGGCAGGTGTCATACAAGGGAAGGGTCCCTATAAGGTTCCTATAATCTCCCTATAAGGTTCCTATAATCTCCCTAAAAGATTCCTGCCGATTGGAGGAATTTTATTTTGCAGAAGAAAAGTTTACAGGTAAGCTAAGATGAAAACGCGCAAAAACTTTGCCGAAAAAATCGTTGTAAAAGGTAATATCTATGGACTATTTTGCTTCAGTTTAAAAATTTGTCTTGCATTGAATACGATCACCGCCATGAATATGATGGCATATCCGATGATCTGCAGCAAGCTAATTGACTCGTGAAAGAAAAATGTAGCCAATAAAAAAGCTATGATGGGATTTATATTCAGCAGCATTCCTGCAGTAGACGAATTCATACCCAATAGCGCATACAGATTCAGGAATAGCGGTATGATGGTAAAAAACACGGCGATGATCAGTATATAAAAATAAAATTTCCCTTCAGCCGGCGCGGGACCGCTGTATGCGGGGAAGAATGGAAGCAGAATAAACGATGACAATATAATATGAGTACTGAGTATGAAAAATTTATCGAATCCGGTATTCTCACGCTGGGTAATGAGGTAACAGGCATAACTTAATCCTATAATCATGCTGTATAGCATATCGGTTAAATCTGCGTAAGAGAGTAATAAGCATCCGGCAATACTCAATAATACAGCGGACCATTGAAGTCTATTCAACTTTTCATGTAACAGGAAAAATGAAAGCAGCGTGGTTAAAATCGGGCAGACCATATAAGCCAATGAAGTTGCCTTAATGCTGATATGATTCATTACATAAATAAACGAAAACCAGTTTCCCGTTAAGAAAATACTGCCCCCGACATTCAGTAAAACTGTTCTTCGTTTTTTCTGAGAGGGCATCAGTTTGAATACCCGTAGTGTTTCTCTCAACTTTTTCCGCCTGAATAGAAAAGTTATCAGCAGCATCAATATCGCGCAACTAAAAACACGATAAAACAAAATATCTACCGAAGAATATTCATGCAGAGGTTTGAGAACGAGGCTGAAAAATCCCCAGATAGCATAAGCGGTTATGGCTGCCAGATAATATTTCATTTTCAACCACTACCGTTATGGGTGAAGCAGCAAATTACTCTATTCTTATGGAACAGTATACTGTGGCATCCGCATTGTAAACTGGACAAGTCATTCTGAACGAAGGCTATTCACCGGATTGGCTGTTGCTACTTTGATGGCCTGCTGGCTCACGGTCAGTAATGTGATCAGAATCGAAATAACTGCTGCCAGGGCAAAAATCCACCATGAAAGATCAATCTTATATGCAAAATCCATCAACCAATGATTCATAGCATACCAGGCCAACGGTGCTGCAATCAAAAAAGCAATCCCTATAAGTTTCAGGAAATCCCCGGAGAAGAGTCCTACAATACTTCCCATGGAAGCTCCGAGTACTTTACGGATGCCTATCTCTTTCGTGCGCTGCTCAGCGGAAAAGATCACGAGGCCAAGCAAACCAAGACAGGAAATAAGGATAGCAAGGGATGCAAATAATATGGAAAGTTTTGTAATGACCAGTTCATTACTATAAAGATTTTTGTATTCCTCGTCCACAAACTGATAGGTGAACGGATAATTGGGATTGATGTTTTTGTAAACTTTTGCGAGGCTGGCCAGCGCCTCCTTCGTCTTGCCGGGAGTTGTTTTGACGATGATCACGCCGAAATATTCATATTCCTTGACATCAAGAATGACTGGTTTTATGGGTTCGCGCAGCGAATGTGTGTGATAATCTTTCAGTATGCCAATAATATGTCCTTTTTTATCCCAGGCGGAAACCCATTTGCCAATGGGATTTTTCATTCCCATTTCTTTCACGGCCTCTTCATTGACCAGAAAGGCATCAATTGAATCTGTAGAAATGTTTTTTGAGAAATCACGGCCCTCTGCAATTTTCAGGTTCATCAGTTTTACAAAATCAAATCCTACGGATGCTGGTTTAAATCCGACTTTGGCATTCTTATCTTTTCCCTGCCAATTCACTGCATCCGTAACTACAAAATCCATTGCCTGGGGCACTTCAGTGCTACGATCTACCATTCCAATCCCCGGCATATGCGACAACTGGTTTTTAAATAACAAGTACTTGTTTTGATTGGAGAGCTCTCCTTCAATTCTGGTATATATCAGGTTTTCGCGATCATAACCCAGGTTAGTATTTTGTACATAGCTGGTTTGACGTGTAATGACAATGGTAGCAACAAGGAGTACTATGGAAAGCATAAACTGAAAAACAGTAAGTCCCTTTCGAAATAGAATGGATCCCTGCGAAAATTTTGTAACGCCTTTCAGAATTCGCACTGGTTTAAGAGAAGAGAGATAAAGTGCGGGATAACTCCCCGCAACAAATCCTGTCAGCAACATGAGTGCGATCAGTGAAAACCAGAGGTCCGGATTGTTCAACTGCAGTTGAATATTTTGACCTGTGAATTGGTTAAAAGACGGCAGCAGTAAAAAGACCAGGAGAATGGAAAGAACAATGGCGATAAAAGAAAAAGCGAGTGATTCGGCAAAAAACTGGCTGATCAATTGTCCCCTTGAAGATCCTACGACTTTGCGCAGTCCGACTTCCTTGGCACGTTTCACGGATCTGGCAGTTGCCATGTTCATAAAATTAATGCAGGCGATAAAGAGTATAAAAATGGCCACGCTGCTGAATATTCTTACATATTCAATTCGTCCGCTTACCGGTTTTCCGTTAACAAAATTGCCTTGAAGATATTTGTCGCCATATTTCTGAAGTCCAATATTCAATTGAACTGCCTGATTTTTTTCCAGCCTTGGCTGCAGAAATCTGTTTATGCTGGCTTCGACTGCCTTTAGATTGGCGCCCGGATTCAGTTCGACGTAGGACTGAAAATCGTTGGAAGCCCATTGCAGCAATTTCTTTTGGGCATCCCAGTTGAACAGAAAATCGAAATGCATGGAACTTTCCAGGGGAAGGTTTTCAAACACAGCCGACACCATAAAATCCTGGCTGTTTTCGTACCTGATAGTTTTACCCATAGCATTTAATGCCGTTCCAAAAAATGCTTCTGCCATTTTTCGCGAGATGGCGATACCTTTCATATCACTGAGGGCAGATGCAGGATTCCCCGCGATAAGCGGATAGCTGAACATCTTAAAAAAATCTTTACCCGCTCTTGAACCTTCGAGCTTTAATTTCTTTTCCCCGAATTGAAAAGTCTCAGGATGTCCCCATGGTAATTCATAACCCGTAGCATAATAAACCTGGCGTTTCACCTGCGGAACGGCAAGATGTACATCTTCCAATAAAAAGGAAGGGAAGTTCTGTCCGGTAATTATTTTGAGGGGTGTGGAATAAGATCCGTCTGTCTTGCCGTTTGCAGTAATCGTTTGATAAACCGCATAAATATTTTCTCCCCGATCGTGAAAATTGTCGATACTTTTTTCATGTTTCACCCATAAAAAAATAAACAGGCAGCAGGTCATTCCGAGCGTGAGTCCCACCACATTAATAGCAGTCTGCGTCAGATGACGGGATATATTCCGCCAGGCAATTATGATATAGTTCTTCAGCATCTTTTCCTGTTTATTATTTATTCATAATAAGAATGCCAGATATTAACTCATTTGTAATCAGAATAATATTTTTTTTAAAATGAACTGAACTGTCCGATTGCGATACAACGCTGTCCCCTTTTGCGGACCGCCAATGCCGGACTAGTGCAGTTTTATTCTTTCAAATTTCGATTGTAAGGCATAAGACCGGAGCGGAGTCCGTTTTTCAAAATCATATATTCATCTGATTGTTTCAGAATTCTAATATCCTTTCTTTTGCATGAGGCGGATGGTGATGTTTCAATAACCAAATTGTTTTTAGACTCCTGCACAAATGAAAAATATTTTTTTTCCGCTTATCGCGATACTGCACGTCTTTTTTCTCAGGGCCCAGTCGGATCAGATCTTTCTGGACGGTGAAAATTACATAGCATGCCAACATGCTGGATTAAAGCCAAGAACCGATTTTATAGGTCTCAGCTCGGAAACCTTCGTAATCGGTCAAAATCCGATCGAGACTTACTGGTTTGTTACCACCACGGATGCTCATATCGTGATAAGTCTGTCCGACGGATCGGATAATGATAACAGGGTTTTCATGGAGTTATCACGTAAGAAATCATCTTTTAATTTCCCCGTCGATTACAGTACCGAAATCGGCGGGTATAATGATGTGAGCATTCTGATGAAGGGAAAGGATGG
>DATHPV010000732.1:0-2824 GCA_035483495.1 Puia sp. | reverse complement strand
CACTTGTTTTGTACGGGTAGAAAAAACAAGCATTAAAAGTCCAGAGAGCCAGCAGAATTCTCCCATGGTATGGCGCATTGGGAGCCAGTCTAAATTAACAATATTTAATACTAATCCGAGGATCAGAAAAATGAAAATCTTATTCTTCCAGTCAGGCAATGGCAGGAAACCCACCAGCACCAATGGGAACCACTGAACGGAATTGTATTGATGCCGGTGTATCGGATTAAAAATTTCGACAACCATATATAACAAAAAGCCGAAAACGACAATCTGAAGAATGTCAGGGCGATCATTTCTGGCGCGGAAAAAAAACAAAGTAACCAGCAAACAAACCGTAAAACTCATGCTTATAACCAGTGCAGGCAGCGGCAGTTTTTTATGGAAAAATTTATAGTAGATAACAAAAATATTTCCATTTTCCGTATAGACTTTGATAGGGTGGCTAAGAGTGAGCCGTTGCACCCCGGCAATATCAAATCCTTCAACATTGGAAAACTTTGAGCCTGTCCAAATGTGCGCTGGAGGTAATCCATTATCTGCTTCCTGGTGCAGTTGAACCTGCATTTTCATTCCATCAAAATAATCCTGATAAAGTGCCCATTCTTTTTGACTCATGAAAATAAATATTCCGTAAAATATAAAACCAGTAGTTGCTGTCAGGAGAAAGGGTAAATATTTTTTATAGTATAACAGAAAAGGTAAAAATAATGCAATACCTATGGGTCGTGTAAGAACGAATATAACGGCGCATAAACCTCCCAGAATCATTCCGGTCTTTTTATATTTAATCAGACATGTCAAGGTGCAGCACATTAGAAATGCTTCAATCAAATATATCTGACCGGCAGAGATTAGTGCTTTCCATGCTTCTGTAACGGTAAATAGAACTCCTATATTTATGAGAAGCCATTTTGTCGCCCTGTCTTTCGTAAGTCCGGCGATCATGCCGATCATACATGTCATCAAAAAATACTGACCCCAAAACCATAGTCTTGAAAGAGTTCTTTGTGGTAAATCGCAGACAGGGTAGAGTAGTTCGTGAAAAAAAGGGCTTGCAGTGATCTTGTTAACATCCGAATCCTGCGGAATTTTGCTTTGTCTTAGTCCGTCCGGAGCGATCCTTCGATCATCGTCCTGATCATAATATCTGATTCCGTCGGTGGGTTGCCAATGGTAGCGATAAGGAAGTCTTCCATCTTTTTGCAAACGTGCGCCCACTACACGATTTCGAAGATCGCCGGGATATTGATTTTCCAACTGGATATCCCGATACACTGAATGCGCCAGTATAATCGCCAGTATTATACCGTTGAGAAGAAGAAGTCTTTTATCACGAAAAATCATATCACGGGCGTTGAGTCAAAAACATAAAACTACATGTCCAAAAACAAGGCTCTAAGTTCATTTGCGTCCTGTGGTTTCATTTTGCCTCCAAGAATCAAACGTAGTTGGCGACGTCTGAGAGCTCCTTCATATAATTTTATTTCTTCAGCAGTTTCGGGTTGTATCGCCGGGACATGTATCGGCTTTCGATCCATGTCCAATGACACAAAAGTATAATAGGCTTCATTGCTTTTATATTTCTGCTGATTAATAAAATCTTCTCCCCAGACTTTCATATGTACTTCCATAGATGTGGTAAAGGCTCTGCTTAAACTGGCATGTATATGTACCGCATTGCCGAGTTTTATAGGATTTTCAAATGAGATATTATCTACAGAAGCGGTTACTACAGGAGAATTGCAATGTTTTCCTGCGCAAAGTGCTGCAGCAATATCCATCCAATACATCAGTCTGCCTCCCATTAGATTTCCAAACACATTTGTGTCGTTGGGGAGAACTAATTCCGTCATAATAATCTGAGAATCCTTTGGTGATTTTGTCATCGGGA
Organism: Puia sp.; assembly: GCA_035483495.1. GTDB lineage: Bacteria > Bacteroidota > Bacteroidia > Chitinophagales > Chitinophagaceae > Puia. The sequence continues at coordinate 930 of DATHPV010000732.1, read as the reverse complement.
TAATTTTTATTTTCTGAAAACAGATATCAACAGTTTATTGGTAATGGGAAATATTTATACTACTACCTGTTCACAGGTTTTTAGAAATTCGTCACTTATATCGGCACCGATACCGGGTTCGTCGGGTACTTCCAGATTATATCCATTAAATTGTACACCACCGATTACCGGATCTGTGAGATGACCGAGTAAACAGGTATCCATGTCATAAAACTGTATATTTTTTTGGGCCAGGGCAAAATGTGCAAACGCTGATAATGCCAGTCTGCTTTCGAGCATGCCGCCCATCATGCAGGGTATGTTATGTGATTCGCAAACCTGGTTTATTTTAAGCGCTTCCGAAATGCCGCCGGACTTTGAGAATTTTATGTTTATATAATCGCAGGCACCTGCAAGAATCAGACGCAAGGCATCATGATGATCAAAAACGCTTTCATCTGCCATGATTTTTATCGGCGATGATTTTCTCAGCTCTGGCAGATAGTGATCATTCCATGTTCTCATTGGTTGTTCACAAAATTCAATATCGTAGCTGCCCATTTGACTCAGAATTTTTTTGGCGTTCTCAAAATTCCAGCCCTGATTAGCATCTATTCGTAATCGGATGGATTCGCCTATAGCCTTACGTATCATTTGTATACGCAGCAAATCAGTTTCTACATCCTTTCCCAGTTTGATTTTCAGAATCCGGAAACCTTTTATTTTAAATTCCAACGCCTGCGACGCCATGATATCCGGTTCTCCAATGCCTATCGTAATATCTGTTTCCAATAACTTTTTATTTCCATTCAGATACTTATAGAGTGGGAGATTCTTTTGTTTGGCGGCAAGGTCATAAAGTACCATGTCGAAGGCACTTTTGATGGTAGAATTGAATGCTGTAAAATTATCCAGGTCATTTAGACGTGCCTGGATATCGTCTGCATCTTT
>DATHPV010000731.1:0-6825 GCA_035483495.1 Puia sp. | reverse complement strand
TCATCGAAAGAAAAGAGAAGCAATTATAATTGGGGTAGCATTGAATTATAAAGAACCCTGGTAAGTCGGTTCTGCCAATCCGCCTGGGTTTTTCGCAAAACCAGTAATAAAGCTAAGGAGGTCATCGTTCAGTAAATCTCTCTGCGTATAAAACAATCCGTGCGGTTCGCCCCCATATATTTTAAACCTGGCATGTGGAATTAAAACCGCCGTTTTTTTGGCGCTGATATCTATAGGAACTGTTTTGTCGCTATCGCCATGAATAATAAGAGTCGGAACCTGAATGGCCGCGAGGTCTTTTCTGAAATCGGTCGAAGAAAACGAATGCAGACATTCCAGTGTAGCGCGGGCAGATCCCTGCATGACCAGTGACTGGTTCCAATCCAAATACGCCTGACTTACAGGTTTACTCAAAAGTCCGACACCATAAAATATTTTTCCGAAACCAGCCATAAAATCGGGCCTGTCTTCCCGGATCTTTAATGCAAATTCATCGAATTGTGATTGAGGTAATCCTTCCGGATTATCATCAGTCTTCAGCATAAAAGGCGTGACGGCACTCACGAGCACAATCTTTTCAATTTTTTCAGAGCCATAACGACCGATATAACGTGCTACTTCACCTCCTCCCATGGAAAATCCCACCAGGGTCACGTTGTCAAGGTTGAGTTCTTCTATCAGTGATTTCAGGTCGGAAGCAAGTGTATCATAATCATATCCAACCTGAGGCTGGTCGGATTTTCCAAATCCCCGCCGGTCATAGGCGATACAGCGAATTCCCTGTTGTGCAAGCTCATTCATCTGGTATTCCCACATTTGTGAATTCAATGGCCAGCCGTGAATAAAGATGACCGGTTTTCCCTGTCCACTGTCCTGATAAAATATATTAACCGGCGGTGTTAGTGAAGATTTGGATGTCTGGAAGTATGGCATAAAATTCAATTTAATGATGAACATTAAAACGTTCAAAAGGGCTGCCATGAAAGTTTAAGCCTATTTGTGATTTGCGTGACTATTAAACTCCACATGTTTTAAAGATGTGCAACAAAAAAGCAGGCTGCTTCGCCTGCTTTGGTTTTTCTATTTAACATCTATTGTTTCTTTTATTGTACTAACAAACCATTTACCGGCTGATAAACAGTGTTCGTCCCTACTATTTGATTGCTTCCAACAAAACCGACCGCTGATGAATTTCCTGTTCCTGTAAATGTAGGCCCTGTTAAACTAGTACCCACTGTAACATTCGCACCATTTATAGAAGTTGGTACAGTACTAAGGCCCATATAATTATTAGAAAAATACTGTCCCGGCAACATGTTATACATGAGTGTAGTTCTCAATTTGGCAGAGTCTGCATTTTGAATACTTGCAATGGTTGGGTAGCCCGCTGCAACAAATGCACTGTTTGTTGGCGCAAGAACGGTTGTCCATCCACTGTTGGCAGAAGGATCAAGACCTGTACGCGTCAGTGCTGCATTATAATAAGACAGGGACGTATCCGCCGTAAAATAATTGCCTGCCGAACTGTAAGGAATACCTAAGGGCGAATTCAAGCGATACAAAGTTGCGTTGCTGCCTGGAATCGTAACACGGGTAGCCTGTGCACCATTAAAATAATTACTATCCGTAGTTCCGCCATATCCATAGATGGGAGAACCAAGCGTACTGGTGAAAGACGTGTACTTTCCCGCGTTAAGATCTGCAGACTGACTGATAAAATGATAACGAAGAAGAGAATCAACCGCTGATGAAGACATGCTGTTGATAGTTGAAGCTGTAATACCTGCTGCCCTGAATGCGTCATTGGTTGGTGCTAAAACCGTGACGGAATCAGTACTCGTAAATAAAGAGGCATCATTTGCTTTTGTGATCGCTGCATTATAAATCGAAAGAGAAGTATCTCCCGATATATAAGTCTGCAAAGGAGTAGGCGCCGGTGTAGGATTCGATGGATTGTTGTCTTTGTGACAGGAAGCAAAAATGGCAAAACCTGGCAATACAATAAAAGCGAGTTTTCTAAATGATAGTTTCATAAAAAAAGTTTTAATTGGGTAATGATATTATTACTAATAAAACTTTAGCAATATCCAATCCTGTTATGCCGGATTTAAATAAATAAAACCTGGATTGATATATTACTGCGATATTTTAAACGGCAATTGTGGATAACTCGAATTACAACTCGTTAACAAGAAAAAATAATTAAATATAAAACCTTGAAAATCGCGCGAATTGTGTAGAATATTCGAATCAATATGAGGCACTATCATCATAGTTACACTACAAGTTGCATTCAGCCAGCTATAAATATTGAAGCAGATTTAAATGATGCCAGATGTATTCACGAATGAGTCGCACATCATCCCGCCCGTACATGATGGCACAGTGATTGAATATTATTCCTTAAAATATTAACATGAACAGTATTGATAAAAATCAAAAGGAAAATAACCACAAAGATGTGTATGGCTTGGAAGCGGGAGAAAGGATAAAAGAGATGGCGGACAGTGCCAAGACCTGCTTCTTTTGTACAGTAAAAGGTCTTGGAGAGTCAGGTGGCATCAGGCCGATGAGTGTTCTTCAAACAGAGGAAAATGGCACACTATGGTTTTTAAGCGCCAAGGACAGTTATAAAAATCAGGAAATAGCTGAAAATGGCGAAGTGAAACTATTTTTTCAGGGCTCCCCACATTCTGATTTCTTATACCTGTCGGGCACAGCAACGATTTCTTACGATAAAAATAAGATTAAGGAAATCTGGACTCCGCTGGCGAAAGCCTGGTTTACTCAAGGTGAAAATGATCCGAGAATAACTGCCATTAAAGTGGTTCCTGAGAATGGCTTTTACTGGGATAACAAACACGGAAATCTGGTTGCCGGCGCGAAAATGATGTTTGGTGCACTGATCGGAGAAACAATCGACGATTCCATCCAGGGCAAAATAAAATCCTAGAGGTTAAAATCCCTCTGTAAGAGGTGGCATGATATTGTAATCAGTTAGCGTAAAAGTATATGAAAACAAGATTTGTGGTATTGGGATGTTTAGCAGTTACTGGTCTCGCTGTTTGGTATTTCTTTATAAAAGACAAAGATGAACGAGTTTGGGAGGAGGAGGGAAATGATCCCGTAGGGCCGATTGAGAACAATGATGAAACCAAGGATTTCGATCATTCAAATAGTCACTTGCGGGAAGTGATGCACGCAGCAAAAGAATTAACCTTATGACATTTGAAATCGATTTTCTCTATAACGGCCAGCCATATAAAGGTCTTGTTACTACTACCAAAAGCATAGGTGACAAACATTATTTTGTCAAAGTAGAAAGCGAAAATCAGGAGTTTTCTATAAATATTATTGGCAAGCCCTGTGGTGATGATGATATGGACTGGTGTTTTAGAGATACGGAATCCATTGGGACTGACAAAAATCCGGATAAAGAATTTTTGACAGAAATTGGGGAAGCGATTGAGAAATACGAATCAATCAATAAATAATCTCTCATATTCTTTCTGTTTTCCAAAGGCAATTAAATACCATTCCTTTTATTTCCTGATTTTCGACGAATCGGCCGGGAGAGTCAGACACCTTTAAATTTTGCCACGTCTATTTATTGATGTCAAATTTATCTCCCGCTTTGAAACCTGTCAGCTTACGAATCTTTTCTATGCTAAAATACGTAGGTAACGTTTCAAGTAGATGGTATGCGTATAAATCGACCTTCCAAGACCTCCGGCATCTTGTTCTGCATACTCCTAATTGTTTTAGGAGTTTTTGGCATTGTAATGAATCCAAAAAGATCAAATAATAATCAGCAAGTTCATCCTCCGCCGCATTTCCTTATAACAGGTCTCTTAATTACCGGAACTGTCGGTTTAATTTTCTTGATTGTACTCTCGATTCTCAAAATGCGGAGATAACACAGGATTGGCACAACAATTTCTTTAGTTGATGGATGGAAAATTGTCAGACACAGCGGCCACATCAAATAAAATGACCCAGGTCTAAAATAATGAACCTAAGTAAAATTGAACCCTTTCAGAATCAACTCTTGCAAGTTATTATCGAAACGCCGAAGTTATCGTCATACAAATACGATTATGATATAAGGCTCGATATATTTTGTCTGGACAAATTACTGCCACTGGGAATGAATTTTCCTTATGATTTTGGCTTTATTCCCGGAACAAAAGGCCAGGATGGAGATCCGCTTGACGTACTTGTCATTATGGAGTATCCCGCACTACAGGGTGCACTTGTTCATTGTCGCATCGTCGGTATTTTAGAAGCCAACCAAACTGAAAGGAATGGTAAAACGGTAAGAAATGACCGGATCATTGCGGTGTGGGCTTTGTCTTCCCAATATAAAGACTTTTTGGATGTTGAAGATTTAAGTCTACAAACACTTCATGAGGTAAAGAATTTTTTTATTCAATACAATCTTTTAGCGGGCAAGAAATTTGAATCTCTCGGATGGAAAAATTCTGAAGAAGCCACTAAAATAATCCGGTCTCAAATCGTTTAAAAAGGAGTTTTGAACAAGAAAATAAACAAACTATCAGACTCTGCATTGCGAGGATCCGGTAATATTTTTTTTTGGTTTTTGCAATGCAGAGTCGATAGTAGTCAATTAGTACGATAAATTTTAATCAGCGGATGAGTGTTCTTTCTGATGTTTTTTATCCGCTTTTTTTGCCGCTTTTCCTGGTTTCAAAATCACTTTTGTCCACCCCTTATCACGGGCATCAAAATGTTTATAAGCTTCGGGCGCTTCATCAAGGGCAAGTTCATGAGAAATAATTCTGGACGGATTTGCCTTGCCTGAAGAAATCAGTTCGCAAAGCTGACGGTTGTAAGCTTTTACATTCGCCTGACCAGTTGCCATTCTTTGTCCCTTCATCCAAAATGTTCCGAAGTCGAAGTCCATATGACCCTTCTTTTGTAGTTCTTCTTTTGATTTTGGATCCTTTTTCACAAAGACACCAACCACTCCTATTGATCCCGTGGCTTTGACTGCCTGGACGAGTTCATTCATTGTAGCATTTGAATGTTCCGCGCCATGTTTATCACAACACTGATAACCGACACATTCACATCCACGGTCAGCACCATTTCCTTTGGTGAGTTCAAGTACCTGATCAACTGCTGAAGTTTTAGAAAAATCGATTGCGATCGCACCCATTTCTTCGGCCAGTTTAAGCCTGTCGGGATGATTATCTACAACCATAATTTTACTGGCGCCTTTGATTGCTGCTGAATGTGCAGCCATCAGTCCTACAGGCCCTGCACCATATATGACGACGGAGTCGCCGGGTTTCACGCCAGCAAGCTCCGTCGCGTGGTATCCAGTCGGAAAAATATCTGATAACATCACATAGTCTGTTTCTTTTTCAATGGCATCATCGGGAAGTTTCAGACAATTGAAATCACCATAGGGAACACGCAGATATTCAGCCTGTCCGCCGCTGTAAGGTCCCATGCCCGCAAACCCGTAAGCAGCTCCTGCCATTTTCGGATCAGGATTCATGGTAAGACAGAATCCTGTAAGACCCGCTTCGCAGTTTTTGCAATGCCCACATCCAATATTAAAAGGCATGCAGACCATATCTCCCTTTTTGATTTGAGACACGGCTTTCCCGATTTCCACAACAACACCAAGATTTTCATGTCCAAAGATTCTTCCCTTCTCCATATCCGTTCTACCTTCATACATGTGAAGATCCGAACCGCAGATATTGGTTGTGGTAATTTTTACCAGCACATCAGTTGGTTCCTCTATTTTAGCATCTGGCATCTCTGAAATTCTCACGTCACGGGGTCCATAATAGACGAGTGCTTTCATAATTTTATATTTTAAAAAAGGGTGTAAAAACAATGCCATGACAGTATCAGGCTGATTAAAAATCCTATTTCTGTTATTCGAGGAAAGCAATACCCGTTATCTTCTCATATCAATTGATTACTGTGTATCCAAGATGAATCGGATCTTCTTCCTGGATGTTATGGGGCAAGAGGAAAATTTGATATTTGGCTTTATGAGAAGGAATCAGAATGTCTTCCATCTGATAAATGTCGTCTACATCAATACCGTATTTATCATCTACATGCGATGGAGCTTTTTTAAGACCATTTTTTTGGAAGAAGAGGGTGTCTTTTGCTTTTTTTATGGCAGAACCTTTATCAGGCTGTACCGTGAGAACAGCATAGTGTTGTTCTTCAAATTTAAATTCCTGATATCCTCCGAGGTTAATAAAAAACAGACGGGATTCAGATGAGGATGAATTATTTTTTTTTATTTCTCTTGTCTCAACTTTTATTTTATAACCGTCGATGAAGTTTACTTCCCGCCAGGCATCAATATGAAGACCTTTTGCCTCTGGCCAAAAACAAATGAGCTCGGGATAAAGTTCCTCGAGTGAGGACGCGATGCCAAAAAACACGTCATGTTGTTCCGTATTTCTTCCTTTTGGTTTAGAGCCAAGCAGAATCATATAAAGTTTCATAATATCCATCCGAAACAAAAGATACAAATACTTATTAATTAAATAAAAGAAAGGCCGGTAATACTAACCGGCCTTCAAATGATCACCAATAAAAATTACAAAATCAAAAAAAATATTTGTAATTGGCATCATATCTCTGCTTTTGCCAACGGTTTTTCTGGTTCCCGCATCCCGTTTTCAAATTCCTGTTTCACATTATTTTTTGCATCATTAAACTCCCTCATACCTTTTCCAAGTCCTTTCATGAACTCAGGAATCTTTTTTCCTCCGAACATTACGAGTACAGCGATGATGATGAGTATCCATTCACTTCCGCCCGGCATTG
>DATHPV010000730.1:0-2246 GCA_035483495.1 Puia sp. | reverse complement strand
GCATAAGCTTGAGGTGACGTGCAAAATGAAGGGATTTACCCCAATGTCATACATCAGGTTGGACACCTCTTGAGTTCCTTATCAAATATGAAAATATATAAATATTACTTAGATTTTCTGTATGCGCCAGTTAGGGTCTTTACTTTCCAATAATTGACGAATATCGATTATTTTGTTGATTTATAGACATTTACCTATGTTTGTTTGCTTTTTTATGTAAAATACGTATCGTAAACAGTATAATTTAGTAAACAAAAGCCTATATTATGGAATTTTTGTTTACATTTAATGTTCGTTTGCGTTTCGCAAACATATTTATAATTGTAAAATGAATAACACCATTTTAATCAATAAGGCCACTGAAGCATTTGAGCAGGAAACAAAAATCCATACCGAATTTTTGCAACCTGGTCATGAAGAAAGGGAAATCGACGGAATACTAAAATTCACTCACAATGATGTAACGTATAAATTTTACGTAGAGGCGAAGAAGGAACTACGAAATCATCAATTACCTGAATTGGAACGATTAAATAAAATATTTCATCCTCTTATAGTAATCGGCGAATACATTTTTCCAAAGATTAAGGAAGAGCTTCGCAGACAAAATATTGGTTATCTAGAGACTAATGGTAATGTCTTCATGGCAAATAAAGACTTGCTACTATGGCTAGACACAAAAAAAGCAATTCCTACGGAAACAGACGCAAAAGGAAGAGCCTTCACTAAAACTGGCCTCAAACTAGTCTTTCAGCTTTTACTTGATGAGAATATTGTAAATCTCACTTATCGTGAAATTGCAAACCGAACAGGAGTTGGATTTGGAAACATAAATTTCATCTTCAAAGACTTGAGAGAGCAGGGCTTTCTAATCAATATTAATAAGGATACTTATCTTCTAACGAAGAAAAAAGAACTTTTAAATAAATGGATCGGGGCTTATAAAATGAAATTAAAGCCCACTCTATTAATTGGCACATTTCGATTTTTAAAAAATGAAGATTTTCTTAACTGGAAAAATATCCGATTAAGAAACATGGAAACTTGGTGGGGAGGAGAGCCAGCCGGTGATCAGTTAACAAATTTTCTTAAACCTGCGGAACTCACCTTATATACAATTGAAAAAAAACAAGATATTATAAAACACTACAGACTACTTCCAGATGATAAAGGAAATGTCAAAGTATTTCAGAAATTCTGGGCTTTTGACGATGTCAATATCGACATTGTTCCACCTTTATTGGTATACGCCGATTTAATAAATACCGAGGATAGAAGATGTATGGAAACTGCCCAAAAAATATATGATGACTTATTACAAGACAAGTTTTGAACAAATCCGCCAAAATCCAGCACTTTCCATCATGCTACAGGCTTTAGAAAGAGGCCTACAAAAATTCAATATTGACTACTATTTAATTGGAGCTGTTTCAAAGGATGTATGGATGAGTGGCTTAAATAAGATCCATCCAAGAAGAACGACAGGAGATATTGACTTTGCCGTATTTATCAATGACAAAGGCGTTTATGAGCAGCTGAAAGATTATCTGATTACTGTCGAGGGATTTAATCCATACAGAGAAAACGCCTTTGTGCTTATCTATAAAGATGGAACAGAAGTAGATTTACTACCTTTCGGAGCCATAGAAGACGAAAATCGAAAAACTACAATAGAAGGTACCGGGCTGACCAGTATCAATGTCGATGGCATCAAAGAGGTTTTTGAAGGTCTACTACCGGAAATAGATCTTGAAGGACATATTTTCAAATTCTGCACTCTTCCAGGTATTGTACTATTAAAACTGATCGCCTGGAGCGATAGACCTGAGGTAAGACGCGACGATATAAAAGATATTAGTGACATTTTGAACCACTTCTTTTCCATATACCAAGATATAATATGGGAGGATCATAGCGATCTCTTTAACGACGAAAGGGATCTTATAGAAATTGCAGCCCATGTGATGGGAAGAGAAATCGCCAAAATATTGAAGCAAAGCGAAAAATTAAGACAAAGGGTTATTGGAATACTTAAAGAGAACGCCATTTCACCTGAATCAAGCACTATGGCTATTATTATGCGTGAATATTTTGAAACTACAGTAGAAGATTCATTCAAACTGATTATTGAGATTAAAAATGGAATTCTTGATTAAGTCAAGAAACGGACAGTTAAAAGTTGCGATATTGCATGAGCTGAAAGCTAAATTCAAAGTCCCAAGTCGGAGCTGTGAATTATCAAAAGC
>DATHPV010000729.1:0-4872 GCA_035483495.1 Puia sp. | reverse complement strand
AAATAGTCTGCGCAACTCTTCGTATTCATTACTCTGTGACTGCAATAAAGTATCGGGGAAGTGAAATCCTTTACTGGCTCCAGCTTTTTTCTCCCAATAATGAGAATTACATCCCGCGAAAAAAGTATACCTGAATTCGAGACCCTTTGATCCATGAACTGTTAGAAGGTTTACCGAGTCGGTACTTCCGTTCACTTCTATCAGTGGCAGGTCAATTCCATTGTCTTCCATCAGATCGAGATGGGTTACCAGCTGCTGCAGGCTGAGGGTCGGCTGGCGACGGGTTTCTTCTTTTATAAAATCAAAAAAGGACGTCAGTATTTGCAGCATCCGTTGTTTTTCGATATGCTGCATGGCGAACTGAAGTAATCCGGATTCCTGAAAAATACTTTCAAAAAGGGATTGAATGGTTGAATTGGAAACCTTACAGATCAGCGATTCGAGTGCCCTGATCGCATGGGCCAGTGGCGGGTCGAGGGGTTGTGAGAAAAGGTCTTTTCCGGGCTTGTTTGCCTTATCATTGAGCAGTTTTCTTAACGAGGTTTTTTCATTACCGTATTGTTTCCGGGCGACTTCATCGGTAATAGTAGCAATTTCTATGGAAGGTATCCTGAACCATTCTGCGTGCAGGATTTCAAAAAGCATTTCATCCCCGCTAAAAGGGATTTCGTGTTCGGCAGCCAGGTATCGAATGATTAATAATATCTTTCCGATGATCGGATCCTCCAGCAGGTTGATACTTCGTTTACTGTATACCGGTAGATTCTTTATTTTAAAATAGGGCAGTAGTTCTTCACCATACCGGTTCTCCTTATATATAACCGCAATCTTCCCGGGGTGTACACCTGAAGTGAGTAGTATTTCAATTTGAGATACAATATCGATCATCTCTTCTCTTTCCGTTTGATATTCACGGATTACCGGCGGCATTTTCAAATGCAGAATATCTTTTCGGGAAGCGATAAGGTTCTTTGAAAGTCCCTCAATCTTATTGGTAAGTCGCTCCTGATTTTTGTCGATCAGTCTTCTGGATATATCCAGAATAGGTTGAGTTGATCGATAGTTACTGGTTAATACCACTGTAAAAAGGTCTTTCTCATAACCTGCTGCAAATTCTTCTATATTATATATGTTGGCACCCTGAAAGCGAAAGATGGATTGGTCTTCATCTCCCACTACAAATATGTTTGGCTTATCCCAGAAATTGATCAACAGGTTCACCAGCTTATTTTGAGTGCCACTGGTATCCTGGAATTCGTCTACCAGGATATATTGGAATTTCTCCTGATAGCGGCGCAGCAACTGTTCGTTTTCCTGGAAAGCACGGATCACCCAATTGATCATATCATCATAGTCGTAACGGTCTCCGGTATACATGATATGTTGAAAGCGGTTGAATTCATGGATGGCAGCCCGAAGTTTCCCCATGCGTTCTTTCTCTACATCCAATTTGGTATTATTGGGATCACCCTTCTTAAAACCAGGGCCGTTTCTCTTATATATATACTCTTCTCGGGTAGGGATGTCAGTTAGGTACTCATTTATTTTCTCTTCGATAAAGGCTGGCGTCCAGCCTTCGCGTTTCATAATGCTAAAAAGCGATCTGAGATTTTTAATTTCATAGTAGACGTCCCCCCGATATCGTTTTAACGGGTGATTTTGAGGGAATGAATCCACTAATTCACGCAACATCTGTATCTGCTCGAGCTCGGATATGGGATCCAGTTTGTTCTTTTCAAAAAAAGAAAGATTGTCCTGGATGATATCATTGCAAAAAGCATGGAACGTGTAAATATTCACTTTGTAGGCATCCGGACCAATAAAAGAGAGCAGCCTTCGCCTCATGGCGATTACCCCGGCATCAGTATAGGTAAGACAAAGTATATTCGAAGGGTCTGTATCTGTGTCAATTAATATCCGGCCTATCCTGGCTCCCAGAATCTGGGTTTTTCCCGTTCCGGGACCCGCAATTACGAGTACAGGACCCTCAATCCTGTCTACCGCGAGCTGCTGTTCGCGGTTAAGATTTGAATAAAGCGTCTCAAAGGATTCTCTTTGGTTCATAATCAGCTTTAAAAGTCATTCAAAAGTTGGAAACTTTCTTGATTTCGGAATATTATTCCTCTTGTTTTCACGTTATAGACCAGTACAATCCGATATAATCCGAAATATGAAGAACAACCAGTCGTTCAAAGTCTTCATCGTAGAAGACGATATGTGGTACGGCTCCATGCTGGAACATTATCTTACCCTTAATCCGGAATATGAAGTTAAACGATTTGAATCACCTGGTGATTTCTTCGCGCACCTCCATGAAGTTCCCGATGTTGTAACCCTGGACTATTCTTTACCCGATAGTGACGGTACCGAAGTACTCAGGAAAATCAAGGAATTTAATCCAGACATCCGTGTCATTATCATCTCCGGTCAGGAAGACGTTGCCACCGCCATTAACCTTTTGAAGAACGGTGCTTTTGATTACATCGTAAAAGATGACGATACCAAAGACCGTCTCTGGAACAGCATCCTGCATTTGCGTGAGATCAGTAACCTGAAACAGGAAGTTGAAAGCCTGAAAAAACAGGTGGGTCGCAAATATGATTTCTCGCAGATCATAGTAGGTAACAGCGAACCCATGGAAAAGGTTTTTGCATTAATTGAAAAAGCGTCAAAAACAAATATCACTGTTTCCATTACGGGTGAAACAGGTTCTGGTAAGGAACTGGTTGCCAAAGCAATTCATTATAATTCTGATAAACATACATTTCCCTTCGTTGCAGTAAACGTTGCCGCGATTCCTAAAGAATTGCTGGAGAGCGAACTCTTCGGACATGAAAAAGGATCTTTCACAGGTGCCGTAACCCGGAGAATCGGAAAATTTGAAGAAGCTGATAAAGGAACATTATTCCTGGATGAAATCGGTGAACTGGACATTAACCTGCAGGCTAAACTGCTCCGTGTTTTGCAGGAAAGGGAGATCACACGTGTAGGTGCAAATAATGTGCTACCCATCAATGTGAGGATCATCGTAGCCACCCATAAAAATTTATTGGAAGAAGTAAAAAATAAAACATTTAGAGAAGATCTTTACTATCGTTTAATAGGCTTACCTATCATGCTGCCACCGCTGCGCGAGCGGGGTAATGATATAGCCATTCTCGCAAAGAATTTTGTGGATGCGTTCTGTAAAGAAAATAAGATTAACAGAAAATCGCTCAGTCCCGAAGCCCAGCAAAAACTGATTTCATATCCCTTCCCGGGAAATGTGCGCGAATTGAAGTCCATTATGGAACTCGCAGTGGTGATGAGTGATGAAGAAAATATTCTTCCTGAACACATCACATTAAATTCTTCCACGAGTATCAACGATCTGCTGAACCGAGAAACAACACTGAAAGAATTTGAGAGTCAGATTATTCAGCATTATCTCGATAAGTATAATAAAGATGTTCTGCTCGTAGCACGGAAACTGGATATCGGTAAGAGTACAATTTACCGGATGATACAAAACGGCGAATTAAAGAGTAAGTAGAGGATACGAACCGCCGCAGAAACATATGAAATAATGCAAGTCGCTACGACAGATAAAAAACTGTTTGGAAAAACCATCCTGGTTGCAGAAGATGTTGAAATGAATCAACACCTGCTAAAGCATATTCTTGAATCCAGTGGCGCACAAGTAGTAATCGTAAGAAATGGAGCAGAAGCGCTGGAACAGATAAAAAAAAAGACCTTTGATTGTGTATTGATGGACGTGCAGATGCCCGAAATGGATGGCGTCCAGGCCACCGTTAGCATCCGCAATATGGAAGATCCCCTGATCTCAGCCATTCCCATCATTGCCATTACGGCCAACTGCCAGGAAGAAGATCTGCTGAAATATGAACAGGCGGGGATGGATGACTATCTTCCCAAACCCATAGTGGAAGCCCATTTGCTTGAAACCATCCTGAGTAATTCCCGAATATCAAAACAAGAGGAATCAGCTCATTCGGGAAATTCTGAAAATAAACTGTTTGATCTCACGATGATTCAATCAGTTTCTGGTGGTGACAAAGCATTCATCAAAAAAATGATTCTGCTATTTATTGAAACGGTTCCCCAGAATGTTCAGGAACTGGTGGATGCTACTGAAAAAAATAACTGGGAATTGGTATCCAAGATGGCTCACAAACTAAAATCTACGATTGATTCCATGGGTATTCGCTCAATTCGCGATCAGATCAGATCGGTTGAGCTTAATGCTAAGAACCAGGAGAAACTGGAACTAATTCCGAATACTGTAAAACAGATTGAGTCGGTGGTTTCGACTTGCATTCAGCAGTTAAGGAAAGAGGTTAATGGTTGACGGTTGACGGTTGACCGTCCTCTCACACTCCCATACTCCCATACTCCCATACTGATATTCCTCTCCCAATCCGGGAATAAATTACAAATAAAAAAAATCTAAGAATTTGAAAATGAGTGAATTAAAATCCGGCACTCTTTTCGGGATACAGGTAGCATAACTCGTTAAACCGTTACACTATGCATTCGCAAGTCTCCTCGGGCATTTTTATAGTAGAAGATAACCTGCTTTATCAGCAGTTGATCGCCCGCGAACTGGAGGGTTTTGGTGGCCCACTTTTTTTCTACACAACAGGAGAACATTGTCTCGCTAATATTTGTCGTCGCCCTTCCATAGTAGTACTGGACTATAATCTCGATGGAGAAATTAATGGTCTGGAAACACTGGAAGAGATTCGCAAATTTGACCCGTCAATCTTTGTAATTCTATTTTCAAGTCAGAAGGAAGTATACAGCAGCGAAAACCGGCGCCGTTATGGATCTTTTGATTTTCTTGAAAAGAAGGAACAATCATTCTCGCTCCTG
>DATHPV010000728.1:0-4908 GCA_035483495.1 Puia sp. | reverse complement strand
ATAGTCAGAATCCCTTGAGCCATACGAGAAATGTTCAGCCCAATATGCCAGGCGTTCGCCAATATCTTTTTTATCCAGTGGATGAATATCATTCCATTCTCCAACATCTATGGCAACAGCCATACCGGTATTTGGTACGGTTAGTGTTTCCAACTGGCCTTGTCTCAATTGTGCCCAGTCACTTTCCGATGGGGAATATTCAACCTCCATAAATCCGGGCAATTGGGAATACAAAAAAGGAACATCTCCTTCTTTCCACTTATTTCTCCAGTCCTTTATTAGTGCGGGTAAATATTTCGCATACGCCCTCGGGTTATTACAATCTGCTTCGCCCTGATTCCAGATAAATCCCTTTATTCCGTAATTGATTGCTGGCGCAACCATAGTGTTGTATAATCCGGTGAGTGAATTTTGCGTATTCCATTCATAAGATCCATAACCTTCGTTTTTCTGAAGATTCTGCACCAGGCCAACCTGATACGTCCAATCGCCACGAAGATCTATTTTCTCACCATTTGCATTCAGGGAATAATTTTTATCCGGAACAAATCCACCTTTTCCGAAATCATTTACCAGTTTTACGACAATAATATTTTTACCGGGCTTTAGCAATCCCGCCGGAACTGTATACCTGCGCGGTGGGTATTGATAAGTAATATTGCCTACAAATTTTCCATTCACAAATGTCGAATCCGCATCAACGATTCGACCCAGAAAAAGTTTGGCTGGCATACCGGTCATGGATGCAGGGACATTTATTTCCTTTCTGAAATAAATAATCCCATGAAGATCTTTTACGCCCTGATCAGCCCAATAACCAGGCAGCCAGAATTTGTGCCAGTTTTTTGGAATATAATCTGGATCGGTCCAATTTAAAGGACCCGACATTCCTTTGTCAATTTCTGCCTTATGAAAAGTCCCGCTCTTCTCTTTCGGCGGATTATTTCGGGAAAGATGATTTATATAATTTGTATCCAAAAGGTTTTTGAGTTGCTCTGTCAGCTTCGGAAAGATGTTTAACGCATCTGCGCTCATCCATGCATCAATGGAATAACCACCGACGCTCGAGTTTATGATCCCAATCGGTATATGATATTTCTGATAAAGTTGTTTGGAAAAAAAATAAGTAAGCCCGCCAAATGTCAGCAGATCGGCGCCCACTGCCGAAACCCATTTTCCGGGCGGCAGGTCTTCATATATTTTGGTTATATCAACTTTCGTTGGAACAAAAAAGTTTCTGATCTCCGGGAAACTGTCATGGGTTACTTCGTCGGGATATTTCTCCTTAAGTCTTTCCATCGGCAATACCATATTGGACTGGCCTGAACAAAACCAGACATCCCCAATTAAAATATCAGTTAGAACAATTTCGTTTTCACCTTTGAGGACCATCTTGTAAGGTCCGCCTTCTT
Organism: Puia sp.; assembly: GCA_035483495.1. Classification (GTDB taxonomy): domain Bacteria; phylum Bacteroidota; class Bacteroidia; order Chitinophagales; family Chitinophagaceae; genus Puia. The sequence goes on along the minus strand of DATHPV010000728.1, from coordinate 3,496 downwards.
TCATTGCCGGAAATTTCACCTGCCATTTACCATCCACAGCGGTAATAGTACTTCTGGTGTTCCCATTGAATTGTACCTTTACTTTCTCACCCGGCGAAGCCCAACCCCATATTTTTAATTCAATGTCACGTTGCAAAACCATGTGATTGCTGACAAGTTGAGGTAATTTAATAGTTGCGTCAGCAGAAAAAGAACTGAAGAGAATTACTACATACAGCAACACAAAACGGTAAACAATATGCCATTTATTTACTAAATACACTTTGGCCGGTTTCACAGAAATTTATTAATTCCATATTCCAAACCTCGCAACTCTGCGAGTCCTCTTAATCTCCCTATAGCACTGTAACCAGGATAAGTGGATTTTTTTATATCATCGAGCATCTGATGGCCGTGGTCCGGCCTGACAGGAATGGATACTCCTCTCTTTATCATTAGTAAAACTATTTCTTTCACTACGGAAAACATATCTACGTCGCCGTCAAGATGATCGGCTTCATAAAAATTTCCATCACGATCTCTTCTGGTACTGCGCAGATGCAGGAAATGAATATGATCTCCTAAACGTTTCACCATCCCGACTAAATCATTGTCTGACCTTACTCCCAGTGAACCTGTGCAAAAACAAATTCCATTTGCGGAAGAAGGAACGGAGGAAAGGAGATCCACGATATCCTTTTCAGTACTCACAATTCTTGGCAGCCCAAGTATCGGGTAAGGCGGATCGTCGGGATGAATGGCCAATCGAATTCCTGATTCTTCTGCAACCGGAACAATATTTTGTAAAAAATAATAAAGGTTTTCTTTCAACGTCTTTGAATCTACTGTTTCATATGTCTTCAGTGATTCCAGTATTTGTTTTTCTGTAAATCTTTCTGCTGATCCTGGTAAACCCAGAAGAACATTCCGGTATAACGTTTCTTTCTCAACCTCCTTCATCGATCCGAAACGCGTCCCCGCTTTTTCAATATCGCTTTCAGTATAATCTTTTTCTGCACCCGGACGCTTCAGTATAAACAAATCAAAAGCGATAAAAGCAGACTTCTCAAACCTTAATGCAAAACTTTTATCCGGCATCTGGTAGGATATATCCGTTCTCATCCAATCCAGAATGGGCATGAAATTATAGACGACTATTTCTATTCCGCATTCAGCTACATTACGCAGGCTTTGCTTATAATTCTCAATATAGTTTCGATAATTTCCAATTCGTTTTTTAATGTCCTCGTGTACCGGAAGACTTTCAATCACTGACCAGATCATTCCGGCATTTTCAACGATCGTTTTTCTTTTATTAATTTCTTCTATTGTCCATACTTCACCGACAGGAACCTGGTGCAATGATGTTACGACGCCTGTGCAGCCCGCCTGCCTGATATCCTGCAGACTCACCGGATCATCCGGACCAAACCACCGCATTGTTTGTTGCATGAACATTTCAACCCTTTTATTGTAGTGATAAAATATCGCTTTCACCAGCCTGCATAGAATATTCCGGCTGATGAAAGCTATATAAAAAATTCATATCACTTCGGGTTTTTTATCAATATCCCGGGTTTTGTGTGAATGGAGGTCCTGACGTGACCAGGTTAATCTGTGTTTGTGGAATGGGTCTCAACATATATGCATTTGCAGGATTCGATGTTGAATAATGTGCGTATGCCTCTGTGGGATTCCAGGTAGACAGTCTCTCGTTCAATGTTTGGGTACGCACCAGATCCCACCATCTTTGACATTCTCCAAATAATTCGCGGGAACGTTCGTCAAGTATGAAATCCAATGTTACCTGCGCTGGCGTAATTGTTTGAGCGGTTATCGCAGCGGCCAAACCTCCGGGATTGGTAGTACCCAAGGCAGCTCTTTGTCTTATAACATTCAACATCGCAGCGGCATTGGTATTATCACCCATTTCGAAATAGGCTTCGGCTGCAATAAGATATACATCTGAAAAACGGGCAAAGATAAATGGTCTTGTTGAAGCATCGTTTACATCGGCCCGATTTGGGTCGTCGTATTTTTTCATGGATGGATAAATAACAGTCGTATACGCATTCGCGCCATTTGTTCCCGCCGGAGTAAATATCACCCCTTTAAAAGAAGAGACTTTTGCTGCCGGTACTTCATAAGGAGCAACCCATATTCCGGTATCAAGACCAACCGTGAGAGTACCTCTGGGTGTAGTTACACCAGCAGTATTTGCTATCCATGTTGTCTGGAAAGTTTTGGCATACCTCGTATCATTGATCTGATCCGCAAAAGCCTGATTTAAAACATAAGGCGTATTAGGTCTTATACGAATAAAAGGACGACCATTGGGAATATCCCTCGTCATGATCGCTGCGCCACCCGTCGCGGGATAATTGGCATTCACAGTGGGATAGTTAGGTCTGAAGAAAAAGTTAGTGCCATTTTCCTTTGGTCCGGATGCTCTCGTACCGGTTGTACGTTCTCCATATTTAAGATCCGCTTCTCTGTCAATTACAAAAATTGTTTCCTGTCCGTATTCATTTCCAGGTGCGTTTGCACTGGCGAAATCGGGCCACAGGCCAAGACCATAAGTACTTGCATTGGTAATAAGATTCGAAGCGATTGCTGCGGCCTGGGCAAAGTCTCCGCTAGAATCTGCGCTCGACCATCCCCTCGTCAGATATACTTTTGAAAGAAAATATAATGCTGCTGCTTTTGTTGCCGGCTTGCCAAGAAATGGAGCGGTTGGTTTGGCAGGAAGTTCATTGGAGGCTTCCGTTAAGTCCTGGATGATTTGTGCGTATACATCTTTTATAGGCACACGGGTATCAGAGGTTGTTGCACTGGTGATATAAGTCGTGTGCAAAGGAACATCTCCAAAAGTCTGTACCAGATAAAAATAATAAAACCCGCGTAAGAATTTCGCCTGTGCCAGATACTGGGCTTTTGTAGAATCCGGCAGGTCCGCTTCAGCACCAAATTGCAAAACACCATTCGCTGTATTGATATCCTGATAAGCAATATTCCATAAAGCAGTTGTTGCACCATCGGTGGCAACAATATTATTATACGTCCACCAATATACACCGCTGGCACTACCACCTGCTAAAACTTCATCCGTGCCAGCTAGTGTAATGTTGGTAAAACCTTCCGTACCCCAAAGATTTCTCATATCAGAATATATTCCGGAAATACCGCCAAGAATACCCGCTGGTGTGCTAAAGAATTGCGGCGTTATCTGCGCTCTGGGTGTCTCAACCAGCAATTTCGAACATCCTGCTATCAACAGGATTGTAAAACAGGAAATGATAAAAAATAATTTTTTTATATGCTTGTATCCCAATGTTTTCTTTTGATGTGGGAATTCGAAGATTTTCGTTCTCATAAAATAATTATTTTAAGTAGTTAGAATTTTAGGTTTAGTCCGATATTGAACTGCCTGGTTGGAGGATCGTTTAGATTAACAGTAATCGTTCTGCTTGGAGCAGACACGGTCCCTGTTGCAGTCGAATTCACCGCACCACCATAT
>DATHPV010000727.1:0-2982 GCA_035483495.1 Puia sp. | reverse complement strand
AATGCAGTACCTGGAAACGGGTCATTACAATTATGTTGGTTTTACAGTAATGCCGGGTCCGCAGCTAAAGCAGGCAATTCCTTTCTCTAAAACAATCAAAGAATATTATCCTCACATAAAAATAATCTGGGGAGGTTATTTTCCCACAAATCAGTATAAAGTAGTTCTTCAATCCGGATTCGTTGATTTTGTAGTTAATGGACCCGGCGATCATTGTTTTCCCAGCCTCATCGATGCACTGGAAAAAAATGAACCATATGAATTAATCAGGAATCTCATTTTTAAATCAGGCGATAAAATCGTTAAAACGGTTAAGGAGGATTTAATTGAACAGGATAATCTGCCTGACCTCCCCTATGATAAACTCGCGGAATTTTATCCGATGGAAAAATATCTCGGGAAAACCTACCTGGGGCAAAAAACGCTGGCATATCATTCAAGTATAGGGTGCCCTTTTACCTGTTCATTCTGCGCAGTTGTGCCAACTTATGAGGCCAGGTGGAAGGCCAAATCAGCGCAGCGAATCTACAATGATATTAAATATATTAAAGACAAATGGGGTGCAGATGCCATTGAGTTTCACGATAATAATTTTTTTGTTTCGGAAAAAAGGACAGCAGAATTCGCGAGATTAATATTGCCGGAAAAAATGAAATGGTGGGGAATGGCGAGAATTGATACAATGTATAAGTTTAAGGATTCCACGTTATCTCTGTTAAGAGATGCGGGCTGCAAAATTATATTCTTTGGTGCTGAAAGTGGCAACGACGCTGTTCTCAAACAGATGGACAAAGGAGGCACTCAAAGCGGCGCACAGATTGCTGAATTTGCTGCAAGAATGAAGAAATTTGATATTATTCCCGAGTATTCATTTGTATTGGGAACACCGGCGCCTACTGCAGAAGAGGTGGAAGCTCAAATAGATTTTGACATTAATTTCATAAAAAAGATCAAAAGAATTAATCCCGGAACAGAAATTGTTTTATATACGTACAGTCCGGTGGCAACCGAAGGATCCGAACTTTACAATCAGGCACTTGCCAAGGGATTTAAATTTCCGGAGAAACTGGAAGACTGGATTAGTCCTGCCTGGGAAAATTTTGATCTCAGAAAGAATCCGCTGACTCCATGGCTCACTCCGTCGATGATTGATAAAATAAAAAACTTTGAAACAGTACTGAATGGCTATTATCCTACAGTTACAGATATCCGGTTGAGCAAATTTAAAAGACTTGCTATTCGTTTTGTGGCTGGCATTCGATATAATATAAACGTCCATAAATATCCTTACGAAATTAAACTTTTACATCGCCTGTGGAAATACAGGCAACCCGAAATTCAGGGTTTTTAGTTCATCTATTCCCTGACTTTTTCAAAGGGTATTTTATTCGGTATGGATTCAAATTTAACAGGTTGAAAAACTCAAACGATATTTTTAATAATCAGCCGGCTTCAACTTTTCCCGAAACAGCGTTTGAAAAAATATACCTGAATACGAGACAAAAGGAAAGCAGGCTGTATTCCGATATGCAGGTCGCGAGCTTACCATCTATCGATCCCTCCCATCTTCATTCAAAAGAATGGGCCGTGAGAAAAAGATCGTCCCTGAGACTTTTAAAATACCTTGACAAAAAGAAAAAACCACTGATAATACTCGAAGTTGGTTGTGGTAACGGGTGGTTATGTGGAATGATGTCCTCTCTGCAGAATACGAGGGTTACAGGTAGCGACGTCAATAATTCAGAGTTAGATCAGGCAAAAAGAGTTTTTTTCAACAGAACCAACTTAGAATTTGAAAGTGGCGATTTTAGAAATATGGATTTGAACAGAAAATTTGATGTAATCATTTTTGCTGCTTCAATTCAATATTTTCCCATATTTGACAGTACAGTAAACAAGGCTTTAACTTTTTTGAATCGGGACGGTGAAATCCATATTCTGGACAGTCGATTTTACGACCCGGATGAATTGGAACAGGCAAGGCAAAGAAGCTATGAATATTATGATTCACTTGGTAACGGTGAAATGGCAAAGCATTATTTTCATCATGAGCTTATTTCACTGAATCGATTTAAACACAGGTTTCTATTCAGTCCTTATAAATTTATAAGTAAAATAATTTTCAAAAAAGATCCATTCCCATGGATCCGTATAACTTCGGGATGACGATTCAATCTATATATCAAACCTACAACCGGTATCGAACGCTTCAAACAAACAGGATAAGCAGTCTTCCCATTGTTATATTGATGCCGCACAGTTCCTGCAATTGCAGGTGTGTAATGTGTGATATATGGAAAGGCAACCACGATTTAAAACAGTTGCATGAATCGGATATTGAAGCGTTGTTAACTTCCCTAAAGAAATTCGGCACAAAGCAGGTTGTAATGTCTGGAGGAGAAGCCTTATTAAATCCGAACTTTTTCAGATTCTGCGAAATTTTAAAACGGGAGAAAATAAAGATCACTCTGTTGTCAACGGGGCTGACATTAAAAAAGCATGCGGCCGCGCTTGTAAAATGGGTTGACGATATAATTGTATCGTTAGACGGCGACGAGCGTTTGCATGATTCGATCCGGAATATTCCCGGGGCATTCAGGAAGTTGCAGGATGGAATCAGAGAGATACGATCGTTAGATGCTGGTTATAGAATTAGCGGAAGAAGCGTTATACACAAACAAAATTTCCATCACTGGTCATGTATTATTCAGGCGGCCAAAGAAATTGGGTTGGATTCAATCAGTTTTTTGCCGGCTGATGTAAGCAGCAGCGCATTTAACAGAGAATTACAATGGGACGATAACAGACAAGATGAAATTCTTCTTGCTGAATCGGATCTCATCGAAATGAAAGAAATTGTTTCAAACATATTGACTCAATACAAAGATGAATTCCAGGAGCATTTTATTTTGGAGTCTCCCGATAAGATTCAAAAGATTTATTATTATTATGCGGCCTACTTTGGCCTGAATGATTTTCCTT
>DATHPV010000726.1:0-4432 GCA_035483495.1 Puia sp. | reverse complement strand
CAAATATGTTCAATGGTCTTTATTGTCTTCAGGATAATTTAGGTAATCCTGTTTCCGGTGTGCCCTGCAATACTACAGGTGTATTCGATAATGTTCCTTTTGGTTCTTACTGTGTGCAGACAACGGACGGATGTTCAGGTGCCATGCTCACGAATTGTTTCACTGTAACTGCACCTGTACCTGCTGTTGGTCCTGCCGTGATCAGTAATATTACCTGTACTGGATTTACAGCAACGATCACTGGTCAGCAGAATTTAACCAGTCCGAATTATTGTTTACTGGATAGTTTAAATAATCCTTTAGGCATTTGTAACAGTACCGGAGTTTTTGTGATCAATGGCTTTGGGTCTTATAATATTCAAACCACAGATGGTTGCAGCGGTGCTGTTTTCGTGTCTCATTTTTCAGATTACAAACCGATACCGTCGGTAGGTAACAATGTGAATTTCACAAATCAGAGTTGTACCAGTTTCACAGCAACGATAACAGGACAGACCAATCTTTTCAACCCGGAATATTATCTAAAGGATTCTCTTGGAAATAAAATTGACAGTAATGTTACCGGAACTTTCAGCAACATTCTGTATGGATCTTATTGTATCGATATTGTAAGCGGATGTTTGGACACGACGATCACACGTTGTTTTAATGTTCCACCTTCTCCAACATTGATGACGGTGTCAGCTGCACCTTCCTGCACATTCAATGCAAGTGATCTTTCCATACAGGTAACAACAGGGTTTGCCCCTTATACAGCGACAGTATACAATGCAGCTGATTCTTTACTGGCAACTGTAAATTCAAACAGCAATCTGATCAGTGTTTCAGGATTGCCTGCACTTGCTCCGGGTAATCAATATAAAGTGATCGTTACGGGTACCTGTGGAATACCGGCAACCGCATTTGTAACGGGCCAACAGAGCAGCCTGACGCATTTGTATACAATCACACCTAAATGTCCGTCGAGTATTGTTCCTAATGGTTCAGGGGACCTGCTGGTGGCAGCATCAACCAATATGGGCACGCTCAATATGTCCATTATAGAAATGAATTTTGTACCGGATACCATCGGGTACTCATTTCGTTCAGGTAATAATTTTACATTCAGTAACCTGAATGCAGCAACCTATGTAGTAGCGTATACCTTCTCTGGATGTACTACGGTTATTAATGATACGATCACCATTCCGAATTATTCATTCCCGGCACTGGCTCCATCAGGGGCTTACCAGTGTGACAATAATAGTTTCAGCGTAGGTGCAGTTGTTTCGGGTGGAATCTCTCCGTATAACTACCAGATCATTGGAAGTATACCTTCCGCTCCGGTAATCAATACTGCGATACAGAGTAATCCTGTATTTATGATTAACAACGGTATGCAATATTCACTTGTTCGCCTTCGTGCGATCGATGCCTGCGGAAACGCTACACTGAATGACGTGAGTATTCTGCCATTGGCCAATACTATTGTGACAGCTTCTTCAAACTGTATTTACCAGGCTACAACGCTTTCCGTGGAAGTTGTTCCGAACGCAACCTACACCTGGTATTTGAAACCAAATATGAGTTCGACCGACAGTGTGATCGTCGGAACCAACCCAACTTATTCCATTCCGGCTATTTCAGTGGCGGATACGGGAATTTATGTAAACGTGATGTCTGTTAACAGCGGATGTTTGACGAGAATATCTTATTTCAATCTGAATGGACTTTGTAATGGATTATTCTTATTACCTGAATCCATCAATCTCAAGGGGAAAATAATAAATAATAATTCCAATTTACTGAGTTGGACTGTGCCTGCCGGAAATAGTAATAGCGAGTATATAATTGAAAGAGCTGATGCTAATAGTGGTTTTGCCGACGTGGGAATGTTGCCAGCTACTGGTTCATTAAATGCAAACACCTATAGTTATACGGATCCCGTATCCGGTAACGGTCCTTTTTATTACCGGTTGAAAATAATAAACGATAAGGGAAGTATAGTTTATAGCAATACTGTAGAACTGAATAATTCATCGGCCAGTCTCGTCACGGTCTATCCGAATCCGGTCGGTGATATATTATATATTAAATTCCAGGGAAAAACGGAAGACAATTACAATTTGAAACTGGTTAATGTATTGGGACAGCAGGTATATTCATGGGAGCAGTTTGTTCCTCAGAACGGCACTGTAACTTACCACCGCGATGCAAGAATAAAAACGGGCGTATATTTTCTTCAGATAAGAAATATCAAATCAGGAACGACAGAAACTTTCAAATTGAATTTTGAGTAGTGGTCGTTAGTGGCGTGGCTGTGGTTACATCTTTTCACCCAAAGAAAACCAGTTTCCCGAGTCGTCGAGAAACAACGCTTCGTAACCATAGAATTCCTTGGTGGGTGGTTTTTTAAACACGACGCCTTTTTCTTTTAACTCTTCATAAGTAGCATTGAGATTATTGCATCGGAAGACACCGAATCCGAAAGTTCCTTTTTTTACCAGCTCCCTCATCTGACTGGCGGCCTCACCTTTAAACATCATTCCTTCTGCGATAGGCATTAACGTGAGTTCCAAATCGGGTTGTTCCGGCGGGCAAACAGTCAGCCAGCGCATGCCAGGGCCCATCGGAACATCGGTATTCACTTTAAATCCAAGTTTGTTAACGTAAAAATCATGGGCACTCTCCTGGTTGAGCACATAGATGCAGACATGGTCCATTTTGGTAATCATGGTAAAATTTTTAATGGTTATTCGAGGAACCAAAACTCCGACATGAAAACTTATAATACTTCTTGAAAATTGCTATTTATTTTCCAGCCGTGCTGTTCTGCAAAACAATTGGGAATAAAACTCAGTGGTCTGAGTTTTATTTTTTCGCGCCTCAGTCTGCAAGATTGTTGGTAAGCCGATGGGGTTAATGAGTAGATTTTTTTGAAAAGGCCCGTGAATGAACTCACACTGTCGAAACCGATTGAATAACAGATCTCGGAAACAGAAAAACTTTGATTCAGTAATTCTTTTGCTTTTTCAATCCTGACCTGAGTTAAATACTGATGCGGTGTTTTACCATAAATGGATTTGAACAACCGGATAAAATGATATTTTGAAAAATTGGCTTCACCGGAAATATTATCCAGGTCGATATGCTCCGTATAATTATTATCAATAAACAGTTTGGCCTTTACGATGCGATGGTAAAGATAAAATTTGGATCCTATTTCGGTTGAATGTGCCAGGTGAAGATTTTATTTAAACTGAATGCTAATTTAAGAACTACATAGGTAAACGCGGCATTTTAATGATCGGTGATATTTATTGCAAATAAAAGACCATTAACTTTAATGTATAAAACCTATGTTATGAAATTATTTTTCATTACAGTATTATTGATCACTGTTGGATGTAATCAACCACAACAAAATACTGCCGAAATAAAACCTGATTCGCCTGGCATAACAACAAAAGATACAACAGCAGCTATTCCACCGGCGCTGCCGGTACCCAATACCATCATGAACGAGGAATATGTAGAAACGATCGGAGAATATGCGTATCTCTGGGGCTGGCCGATGGTAAATATTCATAATCGTAATGTGGTATTTGCAAAACTTCCTGGCCCTGGATATATGGGTGGTATCGTTCCTGTAGCGCCGGCCAATCAGATGGGTATGTTAACAGACTATATTGTTCCAGAAGAAAGAGTTGTCGCCTGTCCAAACCAGGATGTAGTGTATGGGTTTGCAATGCTCGATTTTTCGCAGGACGCAGTTGTTGTTCAGGTTCCTGATTTCGGCGATCGTTTCTGGGTTTATCAGATTTGTGATCAGCGGACAGATGGATTTGCTGAGCTGGGAAAAATGTATGGTTCAAAGTCGGGGTTTTATTTACTTACGGGTAAAGACTGGAATGGAAAAGTGCCAGACGGTATAATAAAGGTTTTTAAATGCCCTACAAAGCTGGGTGTTCTGATTCCACGGGCTTTTCAAACCGATGACTCTGCAGATAAGAAGGCGATACAACCTGCATTGCAACAAATTTTGATTTATCCCCTAAGTCAGTTCGATGGGAAAATGAAAACGAAGGACTGGACGAAAATACCGAAATATCCGGCAGATAAAAGTTCAGGATCTGAAGAAACCAAATGGGTAATCCCCGATCATTTCTTTGACGAACTAGGAGATATATTAAAAGAAGTACCCCCGATGCCGGGAGAAGAAGGCTGGTATGCGCAAATGCAATCCGTACTGGATGCTGCTGAGAAAAATCCTAAAGTGAAAGCATGGTTGAAAGCAGCTGCGCTGGATGCGGACAAAGACCAGATACCTTCTCTATTTCAATTCGTGAACGTGGGTTATCCTGCAAAATATAACTGGAACACACAAAGCAATGGAGCTCAATTTGGATTGGACTATCTCACACGTACTGCTTGCGCAAAGGCTAATATATTT
>DATHPV010000725.1:0-2454 GCA_035483495.1 Puia sp. | reverse complement strand
TTGTAATCCATCCAGTCGCCATTATTTATGTAATCAATATTTAATCCTCCACCCGCATCGGAAGTTGACTGAGTCTGTATTCCACTCATGCCGCTATAACTTTCAGCTTCAATTTTCCCGGGAATATTTTCATACCCACTTGAATTGTTAACCGTAATATTAATGTCATCAGTTGCTGACGCTCCTTTATTATCTACAACTTTCAATCTAAACGTGTAGGTCCCTGCAATCAGGCTACTGACAACAGGATTAACGATAGTTGTATCGCTGATAGAAAATTGTGATGGTCCCGAAATCTTTGTCCAACGGTAACTGGCAATCGTTCCATCCGGGTCCTTTGATCCATTTCCATTCAGCTGAACAGAGTTGGTGGGAAGTGTAATCGTGACATCTGAACCGGCATTGGCTACAGGTGGCAGATTTGCAGGAGGCGGAGGCGGAGGTGCTGCGGACCCTCTCTGATATTGAAGCATCCACTCATAAATATTCATCCCGTTTTCTGTAAAAGAAGGATCATATGTTTTAGACCATGCATCATGACTGTTAGCAGTAAAAATCGTTTCCTTTACGGGAGCAGAGGGATTTATAGCCAGGATTTCTGCTACGTTATTGAGTGTATAGGATACCGGTACCGTAGGATCTCCATTATTTTGTGTAGCCCAAACAGCTATTCCATTATTCGCCAATACGCCCGCAGTACCTACGTCGATTGCATCTGCACCGGCTATAGGTACGATTGCTGCAACCCGATCACAATAAGCAGCACTGTATCCAGAATAAGCCCACGTGACTCCGCCGCCCATACTTAGTCCGGTAATATATACCCTGTTGGTATTTACTCGATAATTCTTTATGACATAATCCAGGATGCTGTTTATATCTGAAGGAACAGGCCAACTAATGAATTGAGGAGAAATAATAATAAAACTTTGCTTACCGGATGCAGGTGTTGTAAATGAAGTCGGGAAAGTGCCTTTATTAAGCAACCATGGAAGACCTGTGTCAATGACTTTTACTAAATCCGAACCCCCATTTCCTAATTCTCCAATTCCATGACAAAATATGATCAGGGGATAAGTCTGAGTCCCCGACGCATAACCTGCCGGAAGATACTCATAGTATCCTTTTGAATTAGCAATCATTGAAATGTTCCGCGCAGTCTGGACCTGAGCTTTAAGTCCGTTTGAAGATAATAAGAAAAAGACTGATAAAAATAAACACAAAGACCTGCTCACAAGCGAGTAAATTTTCTGCATAAGCTTCCCTAGGTTATTGAATTAAAAAATAATAAAAGGCAAAAAAATCGTCGGTCGATTTTAAGGTGGGGTAAAACCAAGGCGCTAAAATCATGCCAACGAAGACGTTATCCACAACTTAATGGAAAACTAATATTGGGGAATTAAAATTTGATAGAAATATTGATGCAGATCATTCTACTTTTGAAATTTTCAACAAGTTAGTTGGAAGATGTTCATCTACGGGAATACTTCCCGTATTGATAATCACGTCTCCTTTTTTAATAAATCCTCTGTGTTTGAGAATTTCTGTAAGATCCGCAACTATCTGATCCATACTATCTTCTTCGGCATAATGAAAAGCACGAACGCCCCAGCTCAGACTGAGCTGATTAATCAGTGTTTTTTCTTTGGAGAATATATATAATGGAGATTTTGGCCGGTAACTTGATAACATAAAACCTGTATATCCGCTCTCTGTCATTCCGATCAATGCATCAGCCTGTGTATCTTTAGCAAGTTTGCACGCGTTATAACAAATGGCATCACTGAGAAAAGAAGGAGAGTGTGGTTGTGGTTCCAGTTCGTCTTCCCGGTTATAGTGATAATCTGTTTTCTCAACTTCCATAATAATCTTGCGCATAGTTTCAACAACAAGGGTGGGGTAGTTACCTGTAGCAGTTTCGGCGCTCAGCATAACAGCATCAGCACCTTCCAAAACCGCGTTGGCCACATCCGTTATTTCACTTCGATTAGGTTTTGTGCGATCGATCATACTTTCCATCATTTGTGTTGCAACAATTACGGGCTTGGCCCGGTGAATTGATTTACGAATGATTTGTTTCTGTATAAGCGGTACCTGTTCAACAGGAAGCTCAACACCAAGATCTCCCCGTGCTACCATTATTCCATCTGACTCCAAAATAATTTCACGCAAATTGGTCAATGCCTCCGGCATTTCAATCTTGGCAATTATTTTGGTTTTACTTTTTTTGAGATTCAGTTTGTCACGAAGCCCTACAATATCATTTACTTTCCTTACAAAAGAAAGAGCAACCCAGTCCAGCTTTTGTTCAATAATAAATGCAAGATCTATCTCATCCTTTTCGGTTATCGCTGGCAGTGAAATTTTAGTATCCGGAAGATTGACACCTTTTTTTGATGAAAGTAAACCGCCTAGTTTCACCTGAACTTTAACGTCATGGTTTTTTTCTATGCT
>DATHPV010000724.1:0-9563 GCA_035483495.1 Puia sp. | reverse complement strand
TCTTCGTCGCATTCATATCCATATACCATGGAACTGGTTGTCTTTCTTTTAAAATATCCAGATCGGGAACAATCTCGATTTGTTTTTGAGATGAGGCAGTAATTAATGCAGGAGATCGGAATACGTGTTGGGCAATAATATGATTTTCTGTGGGTGTGAGATGAGGAGCCCAGTGAAATGCAGGAGTAAAACCAGGATGAATTATTATTTTCCAATCATCTTGTTGCAGTGAATCCTTAATGATCCAGGTAAGTGAAACTTTAAATATCCTATCTGAGATGACTTCATATTTAACGTCTGCAATATAATTACCTAAAGTACTGTAATCAATATTGTTTATATAGGATCTGAGTTGGACTGGCAGGTCCTTAAGTATTTCAATACTCTTGCCATTCGTCTGCTGTGCTTCGCAGATTTGAATTACAGAAAAACATATAAATAAAACTAAACAAGATTTTTTCACCGGAATATTTTAAGCCAAATAAAATTTACTGAAAGACAGATTTGTTTTAGGGACCCACGGTCTGGGATTCTATGAAACTTCCTGTATTGAGGTACTTTTTAAATCTGGCTTCATATAATTTATTCTTACCAGGATGTGGCACAAATGGTCTCTCAAAATCTTTTCCCATCGCAGCCATGGCTTTCTCAACTTTTGAATACAAGCCGGCTGCTGTCGCGGCAAACATGGCTGCACCCAGTGCAGCGGTCTGTTCAGATTTATTGATTTTTATGGGAAGATTCATTACATCAGCCATCATTTGCATAATGAATCCTGATTTTATTGCCACACCACCAATGCCGATCAGACCTTTTATGTTTACACCCTGTTCTTTAAATCGATTCACAATCGCCTTTGCGCCGAAACAGGTAGCTTCAGCTAATGAGCGGAAAATTTCCGGTGCGTTGGTTCCCAAACTAATTCCGGAAATACTGGCTTTCAGAAGCGCATTTGCGTCAGGCGTTCTTCTGCCATTGAACCAATCCAAACTAAGTACACTGCTTTCATTAAAGTCCAACAGTTCCGCCTGAACACTGAGTTCCGGAATGATTTTGTCGATGATAGTTTTTATCTGAATATTTGACGTTTCATTCAGGATATTCTTAAGTGGCCAGCTCAGCAAATCTCTAAACCAGGCATACACATCGCCAAAAGCTGATTGTCCGGCTTCCAGTCCGGTCATTCCCGGTATAATTGAACCATTCACCATACCACAAATGCCATGAACATATTTTCCTTCCATATCTTTTGTTGGCGCCACGAGCATATCACAGGTAGAAGTCCCCATCACCTTACTCAAATAATAAGGTTCGATCTGTCCGCCTACCGCAGCCATGTGGGCGTCCATCGCTCCTATACCAATTACGACATTCTTGTTCAATCCAAGTTTGTCCATCCACTCTTCAGAAATCCGGCCTGCAACCTGGTCCGCTGTATAAGTGGAAGATGGCAACGAAGCAGCAAATCCTTTCAGCAAGGGATCGAGGGAAGAGAAAAATTCATCGGGGGGGAAACCAGTCCATTCTTCTGACCATAATGCTTTATGACCCGCGGTGCACACACTGCGTTTCATTTCACCAATCCTATTACCTCCCGTTAATAAAAACGGTATCCAGTCGCACTGTTCAACAAAAGAAACGCAGTGTTTTCTAATCGCCGCGCTTTTCCGAAGAATATAAAGCAGTTTTGACCAATACCATTCTGAAGAATAAATACCACCTACATATTTGAGATAATCCTGTTGAAATTTTTTTGCGTGTTCATTTATTTCCAGCGTTTCTTTAAAGGATGAATGATCTTTCCACAAAAGAAACATCGCATCGGGATCCTTTGCAAAATCCGGATGCAGGGCAAGAGGCGTTCCGGTTTGATCTACTGCAACCGGCGTTGACCCCGTAGTGGCAACTGAAACTGCTTTGATATTTGAACGGACAGAAGAGCCGGCTTCCTTTAAAGCGCCTGTTATGGTTGCAACCAATCCTTCCGTATAATCCAATGGATGCTGACGGAATTGATTTAATGCAGCATTACAATAAAGTCCATCCTGCCATCGTGGATAGTTGAATATCGAAGAAGCTATTTCGTTACCATTCACGGCATCAACAATGATGGATCTGACAGAATCTGTCCCAAAATCGACGCCTATACAATAAGAAACTTCAGGCATACACAATTAATGATAAACTGCTGTGACAATATTTCCTGCTGGCGTAGGTGATTTTTTATTACTCCACACCGCATACCAGCATATAAAAGAAAAACAAAAAAGAGGTATGATAAATGCGATCGGCATTCCAAAATGATCAGCGATAGCTCCCATCAGCGGCGGACAAAATGCGCCACCAGCAACAGCCATTACAAGGAATGAGGCAGCTCTTTTAGTTAATGGACCGAGGCCTTTTAATCCAATGGCAAAAATAGTTGGGAACATTACCGACATAAAAAAGTATGTGGAAAAAAGGGCGATTACACTCAGCCATCCAAGTTTCATGATCACCAAAATCATGAGTATGGAATTGCAAAGACCATATATAGCCAGTAGTTTGCCCGGAGAAACAAATTTCATAAAATATGCACCCGTTAACCGACCTATCCAAAAGGATCCCATGCCTCCTAAGGCAAGAATCAGCGAAGCCGCCTGCTCGGGATTTTTTGGCATGAATACTCTGCCAAAACCTCCGAGATGATCCATGATCCTGCTCACAGTTTCCTGAACGCCGAGCATGGTTTCAGTAACATAATTGATGAAAAAAGAATTTACTCCAGTCTGGGCCGCCACATAGAGAAACTGTGCGACCACCGCAAGAATGAATAATGGATGTTTTAGTAATTCGCGTGCAGGTGCGTTTTCAGAAATTCCTTCCTTGTTCTCTTCTGCGATCACCGGCAATTTTGTAATTGCAAAAAGAATCGCCACAACTACTACAATGGATCCAACCAGCATATAAGGTGGAATCAGTGAGTCAAAAGTTCCGCTACCAGCAGAATGAGTCGCGCCGAAAATAAATAGTCCCCCCATTAGCGGACCCAGGATCCAACCCAGCCCGTTAAATGATTGTGCAATGTTAATGCGACGTGCAGCACCCTTTGGTGGACCAAGTACAGTAGTATAAGGATTGGCAGCAGTTTCCAGGCAACACAAGCCGCAGGCAATGATAAACAGCGAAATTAAAAATGGAAGGAAGGCAGCCAGTTTTGCAGCAGGATAAAATAAAAATGCTCCTCCTGCAAAAAGAGTCAGTCCAAGAATGATGCCTTTTTTGTAACCGTATTTTTTCATGAATGATCCGGCAGGACCGGCCATCACGAGATATCCAATATATAACGAAAACTGTACCATGCCAGACTGAGCCTTCGAAACATGCAGCGTGTTTTGAAAATGTTTATCCAATACGTCCAGTAATCCATGTGCAAAACCCCATAGTAAAAACAAACTGGTGATCATCGCGAAGGGACGGAAATAATTTCCTCCGCCTGGTGCCTGAAACAATGAAACAGACTCTTTTGTCTTCATAGACTTTGTTGACAATTATTTATAAATGGCCCCGTAATTATGACAGGCACGATAGTCACTTCCTTCAGAATCTGAACCAAAAGAGTCCCATGCAGAAGGTCTGAAGATTTTAGATTCTTCCACATTATGCATGCAAACCGGTATACGCAACATCGAAGCGAGCGTAATAAGATCGCGACCGATATGTCCATAACTGATGGCGCCATGATTGGCTCCCCATTTGGCCATCACAGTATATACATCTCTGAATGCACCATGACCAGTTACTCTCGGAACGAACCAGGTTGTAGGCCAGGTCTGATCAGTTCGTTCATCGAGAATTTTATTTACGTCAGGCGGCAGATCAATCGTTTCTCCTTCCGCAATTTGCAAAACAGGGCCGATTCCTTTAATGAGATTCAAACGGCACATGGTAACGGGCATGCCACCACGCGTTAGAAATTTTGACGAATATCCGCCTCCCCTGAAATAACCATTGTTTGCCGGAAACCAGGTTGTTGCATCCAGACAATCCTGCGCTTCTTTTTCGGAAATTTCCCAAAATGGTTTCATGGCAGGTTTGCCATCAGCATCCTGGCGGCCGCTTCCATCGAGGGTTGCAGAACCTGAGTTTATCAGATGAAGAAAGCCACCGGATGCAATCCCCTGTGGCTTCCACTTTGAAACACGTTCTACTGCTTCAGGGCTCCAATAAGTGCGTACGTCTGCAAATATCTGCGCTGAATTGCTAAGCAGATTTCCGAAGAGCATACTCACACCGTTCAACGAATCATTTTCTGTAGCAACCGTAAATGGTGCACGAATACCATTCCAGTCGAAGGAGGAATTTAATATCGCTTCTGAGAAATCTCCGTTCGGTAGAAAGTCCGTCCACTGTCTTTGACCCTGGAATCCCGAAACGATGGCGTTGTGCCCGAAAGATTCTTCACCGAAACCTTTTTCAGCGAGCCTCGAATTTCCAATCATAAGATCACGAATGATCAGAGTCATCTTCACCACCATTTCCCAGTGTTCGTCTTTTTCTTTTCTGGGGAATTGTTTTTCTTTTGGATTGAAGTCATTTCCCTCCTTACAATTATTTTTTGTCCACGACAAAGCTTTTTGAAACTCATCTTCATCATAAATATTTTTCTGGATCCTTCTCAACACTTCCGAAGAATCAACATATTCATTTCTCATACCCAGGTATTCCCTGAAAAAATCAGGATTTACGATTGAGCCTGCTATACCCATGCAAACGGATCCTATTGCGAGATACGATTTGCCCCGCATGATCGCAACGGCAAGTCCGGATTTAGCAAATGCCAGTAATCGATCCTGCACATCAGTGGGAATTGTTTCATCTCCGAGATTCTGAACATCCCTTCCATAAATGCCAAAAGCAGGAAGACCCATCTGATTATGTGCAGCAAGGGTTGCAGCCAGGTAAACTGCACCCGGACGTTCAGTACCATTAAATCCCCAAATGGCTTTTGGAAGAAGTGGATTCATGTCCATGGTTTCACTGCCATAACACCAGCAGGGAGTGACAGACAAAGAAAGACCTACATTGTTGGCCTCAAATTTTTTGGCGGATTGGGCAGCTTCATAAACCCCTCCAATGCAGCTGTCTGGAATAACACATTCTACGGAAGACCCATCAGGATATTTTAAATGCTTTTCATAAAAAGCTGCTACATTTCGGGCCATCTTCATCGTCGTTTCTTCGAGCGACTCTCTTACGCCACCCAGTCTGCCATCAATGATTGGCCGTATACCAATTTTTGGAAAACTCTCTTTCTGTCTCATTGAATATGTTTAATTATTTCAGAATTGTTGCTTTATCGTTTCCAGAGAAACACCCAGGAATTTTTGGGCGATTTTGTCAAGCACTTTTTCTTCACCGGTAAAATGAATGACAGTATGGTGGTGAGTAAGAGATTGTTCAGGCTTCAAAAAGGCCGCTGGAGATACACTTTCAATTTCGTAAAAAGGACCCATCTGTTTTCCGTCTGCCAGAGGGCCGTCATTGTACGCATTTACTGCGTCACCGGAGAATGGAGGTTTTGTGGTGTTCCATTCCTGGTTGAGATATCGTGCATTTGAAGACAGGTCAAATAAAATAATGGTAAGCGCTTTGTTTGTGGAGTCGTAACTGCCTGCCACAGGTTTTGCTTTCTCCGGATGAATACCCAGTTTGCCCCGGCTCTTTCCATCTGCTTTAAAAAATAAAGTATTGTTGATATGCTTTAATCTGTCAGGCGGGATTTCTCCAAAGTAATTAGTAGTTGCCACATGGCTAAAAGAATCAACCGGTGTTTCTAAAAATGGAACAACGATCACAGCGGATGGAGAAGGCTTCAGCATATCCAGCAGCCAGATGCAGGGCATTCCGGTTTTTTCCGTCCATTCAAAATCGCCGGTATTGGTAATTGTGTTGGTCGTTTCATAGGCTACCACTTTTACCTGGATATCGGAATCTATTTTTAAATCGTTCGTGATGGTCTGACGACTTAAAATTCTTACCGACCGATCAATCGCAAGATTTAATGCAGTACCCTGATAATTTGTAAGGTGCATCTCTTTCCGCATCATTACTCTCGTTTGAGTTTTACTGATGACAGTCCAGCTTTCGGTATCAACTGACGGCGGCGTCTTCCAGTTTTCATACACCATCTCTGCTTTTGGTTTGAAAAAAAGAGAAAAAATTCCACCTTCAGGTCCAAGCCAGAGACGGTTTTCTCCGCCGTATGCATTCATGTGTTGATTCACCGAGTCGCTGAATGCTTTATAATTTACCCAGCCGAAACTAAACCCCTGATCACCATTCGCAGTTGAAGTGAATACTTTACCCTGATACTTCGGAGAAACAACAACCTGAGCATCGGGATCGTCGCTCTTTAAAAGAATAATGCTATCATACTTTTGTAAAAACTGATAATCGTAGCCAAATGTTCCGGGAGCAGAGGTAAAAACATCCTTTTTTATGTCCGTATTTTTTTCAGGTTCATTACAGGAATTATTTGCCAACATAGCTGATAACAATAAACAGGTGAGTAATTTATTCATTCGGAAAATCATAATAGGTTACTTATCGGCGTGTATATGACAATTTTTAATCTATAAAAATCAGATTATTTTTTTCCCTTGGATACGTTCCTTGTTTTTTTGCCGGAGCTGCTACGAACGATTAGTTTTGCTTCTACTACAATGCGCTCATATTTTTTCTTTGGATTTGCTAACCTGCCGACCACCAAATTAACTGCCTGTTTTCCAATTTCTTCTACGGACTGACTAACAAAAGTTACCGGCGGATAAAATAAATCAAAAGCGTCACTTTCATCAAAAGAAATAATAGCCAGGTCTTCGGGTACGCGAATTCCTGATTTGCTAATTACTTTAAGACCCTCAACAGCCAATGTATTGGTTGCGAAAAAAAAAGCATCAACTTGGACATTCGGTGTCAGTAATGATTTTAATTCTGAAACCACGTCTCGTGTGATATGCTGATAGGATACTTTTTTCAACCAGGAATTCCTGAATTTCAAACCATTATCCTTCAACGCATTTTTAAACCCGTTGACTCTTTCCTGCATGTGCACTAAGCTATTGTCGTACGTCATCATGGCAATCTTATTTCTTCCGTTCGAAATCAAATGTTCAACAGCATTGTAGGCCGCTTGAAAATTGTTAATCATTACGCAGTCCACATCGATCTTCGGAAAATATCTGTCTACAAGAACTACCGGCACATCTCTTTTTTGCAGGCCCTGAATAAGTTTTTCAGTATTTTCTGTGGGAGCAATGATAATTGCATCCACCTGACGATTTAGAAAAACATCTATCAGGAGCTTTAATTTATCGGCGCTTTCATCACTGCTTCCAAAAATAACCACATAACCATGTTTGCGGGCTTCGTCTTCAATGATACGTGCGATCAATGAGAAGAAAGGATTGGAAATGTCAGCCACTACCAACCCAATGGTATTCGTTTTACCTATCTTCAAACTCTGCGCAATAAGGTTGGGCTGGTAATTGAATTCAATAGCTGCTTTGCGAATTCTCTCAGCCATTTCTACACCTACCCTTGCCTTCTTGTCTTTGTTATTAATTACATAGGAAACGAGTGCTGTAGAAACTCCCAAATGATTGGCAATATCTTTAAGAGAAACCTTTTTATTCACCTTTCAAATATACTGCTTAAACCTTTAAGTAATGATCATTCAGTTCACTTCCAGTGTATCAATACCGGGTAGAACTGGAAATGAATTATGTGGTTCTGTCTGGTACCAGAATACTGTTGATGCAATATCATCCTGCAAAGGAAGATACCTTTCTCCGCTGCGCCATCCCAGGTCCTGAATGGTAACTTTCAAACTTTTTTCAAATCTTATTGGATCCTTGATATGCCAGCGATACATACCGAAGCGCTGAGAAATACCATAATGTCCATCTCCTTTTATTACCTGATGCAATCCCGAATATGGTGTTGAGAATTCAGTGTAATTAATTTCCTCCACACCGGCACTGTTTTTCTTTTTAGTATCGAAATCATAGGAGCCGCAGAAGTAGTCTTCTGTACCGGTGCCGCATATTGTCGGGTACTCAGTATCTCCATCCATATAGAATTTAATTTCTCCTTCTCCCCACCAACCATTATTATGAACGCCCAGTGCGAGGTAAGTGCCAACGTACTGGCCCCGACCATGTATGCTGTCAATCAAAACGTATGTGCCTTTATAAGGCAGGGGATTTACGCGTCGAAATTGTGCATGGAAATATGCCGCATCCGAAGGCACTTCTGTTAAAATATAATCAACCTGATAATAAAGAACCATATCTTTTGTATCAATATTTTCCATGGTGATCCGGCATTTCCTTCTGAATGGCATAGGCCAGTAACAGTTAAAAGCGCTTCCCGGATTTACGCATACTGCCAGAGATTGCAGGTAACTGTATTGGTTCCAGCCACTACAGAAAAAATCACCCACCGGAGCTTCCACTGAAGGCGTCTTTTCATCATCCCAATAAAATCGAAGGATTGAATTGCGCCATACGCCAGTAGGCGTCATCCAGATATGCTGAATTGATCCTGAACCATCAATTTCCGCGATTGTAAAAGTAGTTTTTGACTTAATAATTACACTCGGACTTATTTTCCAGCCCTGTCCCAAATCCCTTGCAGCTTTCGCACCTGTACCTGTCGTTGCCATTCCGCCTTTTCCTTTTGCGCCTGTAAAATTTTCAGGACTGATAGATCGTGATTTAGCATCAGAAATCCGATAGAGGTTGCTCATATTAGATTCTATGCCATTGAATTTCTCCTGGCTAAATGTCGTAACACATGAAAACAGGCAAATAAAAAAAAACATTATATTTTTTCCAGTCATATAGATTTTATAAATGTTATTGAACATAACCAGGATTCTGAGTTGCCAGTTTATTGGAACCAAGTTCTGTATTAGGCAAGGGTGCAAGCAAATTATGTGCGTCGATGGTAATATTCTGACCGGGAAATACTTCTGCCAGATTTGCATTCATGATGCTGATGGTCTCTGCCTGAGGTAGCCTTAACAGATCATGCCAGCGGTGCATTTCAAAAGCCAGTTCAACCCGACGTTCATGCATAACTTTGTCAATGAAAGTGCCGGGTGTTGACGAATCAATGGGACCAAGATGTGCGCGCGCTCTTACCTGGTTAATCAGACCGTAGGCTTCGGTGGATTCCCCCAGTGCTTCTGCAAGTAATAAAATCGCATCGGAATATCTCAGAACCGGGAAATCATTATTTGCGTCGTTGCCGACGATTACACCCGGATCTTTAAATTTTAGAATATAAGGCCTGTTATCAGGATCAAATCCAATCGAAGCAGCCAGACGTGTATCACCTGCTTCATATTCATCGATCAAATCCTGGTTCGGTGTATTTGGAGCCACGCTTCTATTCTGCCCACCGGGCACATTTAACGATGCCGGTGCAAAATAATTCCAAAACGGAGAACCATCCAGCGGTGGCAAAAACTGAATTTCAAAAATGGACTCCGCAGAATTTTTGTTCGTCGGGATCCA
>DATHPV010000723.1:0-2225 GCA_035483495.1 Puia sp. | reverse complement strand
AGTATTTAGCCAGTTGCAATCAGTCGTAATTAATGAAACTACATCGAATAAGTTTTTTGGGAATGAAAATCCTATTGGTAAAACAATTAAGATGGATGCCAATCAGGGTTTCAGTGTTGACGGACTTTATACTGTAACAGGCGTTTTTAAAGATTTTCCGGAAAATTCTTCTTACAAATTCCAATGGATGTCTCCATATGTTGTTTTTGAAAATAAAAACGACTGGATGAAACCTTGGGACAATAATCTGACGGAAACATTAGTCCAATTAAATCCTTCCGCAGATCCAGAGAGCATAAACAAAAAATTGTTTGGATATATAGCTGCCAAAACAGGAGTTCCTTCAGCGTCATGCGTCCTTTTCTCCATGAATGACTGGAATTTAAGAAACCAGTTTACTGATGGCAAACCGGACGGAGGAAATATCAAATATGTAAAACTGTTTTCTATTATTGCGGCTATCATCCTTCTAATCGCCTGTATCAATTTTATGAACCTGTCCACCGCGCAGTCTGAAAAACGCGCAAGAGAAGTTGGTGTTCGAAAAGTTATGGGTGCAGGAAAAAACAGATTGGTTGTTCAATTTATTGCCGAATCCCTCCTGATGTCTTTCCTGGCAGTTATTCTTGCTGTTCTTATCGTCTATTTTGTTCTGCCAATGTATAGTAGCCTCGTCAAAAAACCGCTGGGACTTAATCTGTTTAGTATGTCTCACCTCGGATGGCTGCTCCTTGTCGGTCTGACTACTGGTTTTATAGCTGGAAGTTACCCGGCATTTTATTTGTCCTCCTTTAATCCAATCAAAGTTCTGAAAGGAATAAAAATAAAGACAGGCACAGGCGTAATTTTTATCAGAAAGGGTTTAGTGATCAGTCAATTTGCAGTTTCGATCATGCTGATTATATGTACGTCGATCATATACATGCAGATACAACATATTAAACAGCGGGATCTGGGTTATAGCAGAGACCGGTTAATTATGATGGACTTACAGGGCGATGTAAGGGATCATTTTAATTCGGTACTTGATCAATTAACTGCTACAGGATATATAGAGAATGCTGCAATGAGTGTGCATGATCCGCTACATATTTACAGTTATACCGACGGTTTTACCTGGCCCGGGAAAGATCTCAACAATAAAGTGACCATTCATTCCAACCAGGTAAGTTCGGGATATATTTCTCTGTTGCATATGAAGGTAATTGAAGGCAGAGATTTTTATAAAACTTCAGATGCTGACAGCAATCGCGTTATTATTAATGAAGGGCTGAAGAAATTGATGGGCAAAGAGGGTAAAGCGGGTGGCACTATTTCCATCAATTCGAAGAATTTTCAGATTGCTGGAATTATTAAAGATGTTGTTTATAATGATGTGTATGCTGCGGGTTCGCCACTTATCTTGTTCTGTTATCCAAAAAATGCCAACATACTGACAATTCGAATCAAGCCGAATGTTGATTTATCAGAAGCACTGGAAAAAACAGAAGCAGTATTTAAAACGAACAATCCTGGTTATCCATTTGAATATAAATTTCTTGATGAAGAATTTAATAAATTATTTTCCACCGAAACGCTGATCGGTAATCTTGCAGGCATATTTTCAGTACTCGCCATTTTCATTTCCTGCCTGGGTTTATTTGGGCTCGCAGCATATACTGCTGAGCGACGCAGAAAAGAAATTGGCATCCGCAAAGTATTGGGCGCTTCTGCGCAGGGACTTGCTGGCTTACTCTCAAAAGAATTTTTGAAATTGGTAGCGCTGTCCTGTATCATTGCTTTTCCGGTTTCGTGGTGGGCCATGCAGGACTGGTTACAGGATTACCAATACCGCACGACTATACATTGGTGGATATTTGCCATGGCAGGAATTTCTTCACTGGCAATCGCATTGGTTACTGTGAGTTTTCAGGCAATAAAAGCCGCCATTGCAAACCCAATAACCAGCCTACGTTCAGAGTAATATTTTGGTTCAAATCCTGATATATGAACGACGAATCCAATGGCTACGAAAGCATCGCAGAACTATTTATTAAAGGACGAGGCCAGGCTGTAAATGGAATAGGCTCGTCTACTGCCCGAACCTGGGCCCGAAGTTTTAGCAAAGGCTCCGTGCTATTGGATATCGGGTGTGGAACCGGCATTCCCATCACTAAAATATTACTTGAAGAAGGGTTGAACGTTTATGCATTGGACGCAGCGCCTAAAATGATTGAAACCTTTCG
>DATHPV010000722.1:0-5714 GCA_035483495.1 Puia sp. | reverse complement strand
AACGAAAACCATCAATATCGCAGGTCTCGATCCAGAATTGCATCGCCCTGATCATTGCCGACCGGAGTTCAGCAGAATCATAGTTTAGATCGATCACATCTGCCCAGCCATGCGCGTCATAAAAATTTCCATCAATATTTTTTCTATAGAATTCCGGATGTTCGGTTGTCCATTTATGATCCCACCCTGTATGATTTGCAACCCAGTCGATCAGTACTTTAAATCCCATTTCATGCGCCAGATGTACAAGTGATTTAAATTCGTCTACAGTTCCAAACTCGGGATTTGTACTCATATAATCAGCACAGGCGTAATAACTACCAAGAGTACCTATCCTGCCCTGTTTGCTAATCGGAGTTATCGGCATAAACCAGAGAATTTCAACTCCCATTTCCCGCAGTCTCGGCAGATGCCTGGCAAACGCGAGGAAAGTTCCCTCCTTTGTATATTGGCGCAGATTTACTTCATATATATTTGAGTCCAGCGCCCAGCTAAGGGTTTTAAATTCACCTGCCATTCATAACACATTGAATCTGAAAGATACGAATCACGTCTTAACGTGAAAAGCGAATTACTTCGGGTTATGAATTATGGGTTATGGGTTATGGGTTGGGACTTATGGGTAGGGAATTATTAATAACTCATAACCCATAACCCATAACTCATAAACCCCTCTAATTACTAACTTTGCCGGGCAATGAAAACATTTCAGGTTCCACATGTATACCGGAGTCCGCTTATCACCGCGATAAAAAACAAGCGACGCGCGGAGGATAAAATGAAAAAAGATTTTGAACCCACATTGCTTGACTTCGGAGTGCTGAAGATTTATCTCGCGCGGCATTTTGGATTTTGTTACGGGGTGGAAAATGCAATCGATATTGCTTTTCGAACTATTGAAGAAAATCCGGGAAGAAATATTTTTCTGCTGAGTGAGATGATTCATAACCCCCAGGTGAATAGTGATCTTAAAAAAAAAGGAGTTCGTTTTCTTCAGGATACCGGTGGCAGAGAACTGATTCCATTTGATAACCTGTCGTCTTCCGACATCGTAATTACGCCGGCATTTGGCACCAGTCTGGAAATTAAT
This sequence comes from Puia sp., assembly GCA_035483495.1. Classification (GTDB taxonomy): domain Bacteria; phylum Bacteroidota; class Bacteroidia; order Chitinophagales; family Chitinophagaceae; genus Puia. The sequence continues at coordinate 4,624 of DATHPV010000722.1, read as the reverse complement.
GCCATTTTGCATTCAAAAGGAATTCATACAGAAAGTTATAATACAACCTGTCCTTTTGTCGAGAAAGTATGGAATCGCAGTGAGCAAATAGCAGGTAAAAAATTTACGGTTGTCATTCATGGTAAGCCGGGACATGAAGAAACCCGGGCTACTTTTTCTCATGCAGCGGCGGGCGGTCCGGCAATGATCATTAAAGATATGGAAGAAGCCATTTTACTGGCTGCGTTTATTAAGAAAGAAAAAACACCGGAGGAATTCATACAAATATTTAAGGGACGATATAATAATGGGTTTGATCCGGTTTACGACCTGCAAAGAATAGGGGTAGTGAATCAAACAACGATGCTTGCATCAGAAACACAACAGATCGCTGACTATCTCAAAAAGGCGACCCGTGAAGCGGCCGAAATAAATAATGAAAACCCGGAGGAAGTGTTTGCCGATACCCGTGATACGTTGTGTTACGCAACGAACGATAATCAGACGGCAGTAGCAGGCATGTTGGAAACCTCCGCAGATCTGGCTTTCGTTGTGGGAGGATACAATTCATCTAACACGACCCACCTGGTGGAATTGTGCGAACAAAAACTGCTTACTTATTTTATCGAAGGTCCGGAGTCACTGATTTCCGCTGAAAAGATTTCACACTTTGACATTCACGAACACCTGGAAAAAATATCATTTGATTTTCTGCCGGATAGCAGGCCATTGCGCGTTCTTATCACCAGCGGAGCATCCTGCCCCGACGCGATTGTCGAATCTTTAATTGAAAAGCTGTGCGGATTTATTCCGGGCAGTAAAAAACCTGAAGAACTGATTGAACAATTTGCGTTAAGCGTTCCGCTTTAAGCTTTCAGCTTTAGTTTTAGGCTTTGAGCTTTAGGCTTTCGGCTTTGAGCTTTAGGCTTAAGAATTATTTCATCTTAAAACCTTCGAGAAATTTGGTATTGAAGTTTCCACTTCGGAAATTTTCATCTTTCATCAGCTGCAGGTGGAATGGGATAGTTGTCTTTATTCCTTCAATCACGTATTCCATAAGAGCACGATGCATGGTATCTATGGCTTCACTGCGGGTTCTTGCTACCGCTATGATTTTTCCAATCATTGAATCGTAATAGGGAGGGATTGTATAACCGTCATATACATGCGAATCAACCCGTATACCATGACCGCCAGGCTGATGAAGCGTAGTTATTTTTCCTGGTGAAGGTCGAAAATCATTATATGGATCTTCTGCATTAATGCGACACTCGATTGCATGACCCTGCGGCTCGTAATTGACGCCGCTGATGGTTTCTCCGGCAGCAATTTTTATTTGTTCCTTGATCAGGTCGAAATTGACTACTTCTTCCGTTACACAATGCTCAACCTGGATCCTGGTATTCATTTCCATGAAGTAGAAATTCCTGTGTTTGTCTACGAGGAATTCGATTGTTCCAACACTTTCATAATGAATGGCAGAAGCCGCTTTAATCGCAGCTTCACCCATCTTGTATCTAAGCTCGCGGGTCATAAAAGGAGAAGGCGATTCTTCAACCAGTTTCTGATGTCGGCGCTGTATGGAACAATCTCTTTCACTCAGGTGACAAACGGTGCCATACTGATCACCGGCCACCTGGATTTCAATATGTCGTGGCTCTTCTACAAATTTCTCCATATAAATGCCATCATTCTTAAATGAGGCACCTGCTTCTGCCTTTGCAGAGTCATAAGCTTTCTCCAGTTCCGCTTCATTCCAAACGACCCGCATCCCCTTTCCTCCACCACCTGCCGTCGCTTTGAGAATTACCGGATAGCCTGTTTCATAAGCTATTGTTTTTGCATGTCCGATATTTTCAAGCAAACCTCCGCCTCCCGGCACAACCGGAACTCCCGCTTTAATCATGGTTTCCTTAGCGGTAATTTTATCGCCCATGGCATTGATCATCGCCGGTGTGGGACCGATAAATTTTATTCCGTGCTCGCCACATATTTCGGCAAACCTTGCATTCTCAGCCAGGAAGCCATAGCCCGGATGAATACCATCGGCGTTTGTAATTTCAGCCGCTGCCATAATATGTGGGATATTCAGATAAGAATCCACACTGGCGGGTTTGCCAATGCATACCGCTTCGTCAGCAAATTTTACGTGCAGGCTTTCTTTATCCGCAGTGGAATAAACAGCTACGGTTTTAATACCCATCTCACGACAGGTCCTGATGACCCGTAAAGCAATCTCACCCCTGTTGGCAATTAATATTTTTTTAAACATTGAGCTCTTTGGAATTTGGAAATTTGATCCGCTTTATGCGGGATGGAAACCTGGAAATATTAATTCAAAGAAAATGATTATTGAAGCATTTTCAAATCTTCAAATTTCCAAATTTTCAAATTAACTAGGATCTACGAGAAACAGTGGCTGATCGAACTCTACAGGTGATGCATCTTCAACAAGAACTTTTACAATTTTCCCTTTCACCTCACTTTCAATCTCATTAAATAATTTCATGGCTTCAATGATGCAAACTACTTTCCCGGGTTCCGTTTCATCTCCGACGTTTACAAATGACGGCTTATCCGGAGCTGAGCTGCGGTAAAAAGTCCCGATCATCGGACTCTTTATGGTGATCAGATTGTCTACAACAGGTTCCGCGGGTTTTGATTTTCCGTTCGATGCGGGAGTACTCACGGCACCCGGCGCTGAAGCTGAGGTTGGTGTTACGTACGTTTGAGATGACTGCTGAGGATTGTAAGGCGCAGAAATCACCTGCTGAATATGTTCCTCTTTTTGTTTTACTGTAATTTTAAATCCCTTTTCTTCAACCGTTACTTCACCGATATTAGACTTGTTGATCAGTTTGATCAACTCCTGAATCTGTTTAAAATCCATCAGTTATGGTGTTTTACTTTTTAAAAAGGAAGACTAAGATAAGCGTTATTCTTTCACTCTCTCCACATATTCACCTGATTTTGTATTAATTCGGATTAATTCTCCTTCGTTTACAAAGAGCGGAACATTAACAGTAGCGCCGGTTTCAACCTTAGCAGGTTTAAGTGTACGCGTCGCAGTATCTCCTTTCATACCGGGTTCTGAATAAGTAACTTTCAATACAATTTTATCAGGAAGTTCAACTCCCATCGGAGTGTCTGTTTCTGTATTCATGAGTACGGTTACTTCCTGACCGTCTTTAAGAAATTGAGGTGCATCCACCAGATTTTCCTGTAATGCGATTTGTTCAAAAGTTTCAGTGTCCATAAAATTATAACCCGAATCATCTTTGTAAATGAATTGATAATCCTTCCGTTCAACACGCACCGGAAAAATATTATCACCACTATTCCAGGTTTTCTCGATACTCCTGTTATTGTCAACACCTTTTAATTTGGCCCACACTTTTGCGGCCGCTCTCGCCGTTTTATTTTCTCCAAAATCCACTACTGAATAAAGACTGCCATCAAGTTTGATGATGAGTCCGCGGCTTATGTCTGCTGTATTTGCCATGAATTATAATTAATTGTTCAACCCCAAAAGGGCGACAAAACTAATGGTTTTTGCGCTACTTCGCAAAGAGTCCCGTTTTGAAATTATGAGCGTCCCATATTTTCCGTTATTTTTATGAAAATATCCACTATGAAGGTTGTGCTGATAGCTATTCTGGGTCTTTTTTCTTTGTTTTCAGTTCAGGCACAATCCACTGCCGCGCTTCCTGAAGCACCATATTTGAAAAATCCCGGTTTCCCGCCTGTACATTTACTGGAGGTAGATAGCGTACACTATATCACCAAGGAAAATATTAAAAAGAATCGCAGGATCCTGCTCATGTTTTTCAGCCCGGAATGCGAACACTGTAAACATCAGACCCGTGATATCCTGGCGGATTTCAGCAAGTTTAAAGACATTCAAATTGTAATGGCAACCTTTCAGCCGTTTGATGAAATGAAAACATTTTACAATTATTTCAGAATCGGCGATCACGCAAATATTTTACTGGGACGGGATGAAAAATATGTGCTTCCTCCATTCTACAGAATGACGAGCCTTCCTTTTCTGGCACTCTATGACAAAAAGGGTGAGTTTATCACTCATTTTGAAGGCAATCAACAAGTAGATACAATAATGAAAGCGTTTGATGGTGCAGACAAGTAGAATTATTTACTTTGGTTATGAATTATGGGTTATGGATTATTAATAACTCTAATCCATAACTCATAACACAAAATTCAACCTAACTTTGCATCGCTTTAAAAAAATCCTCCATCATTTTAAATAAATTCAGATGAAAGTAACCGTAGTGGGAGCAGGTGCCGTAGGTGCTACCTGTGCCGATAATATTGCCCGTAAGGAACTCGCGGAAGAACTTGTATTACTGGATATCAGAGAAGGCTTTGCAGAAGGAAAGGCACAGGATATTATGCAGTCAGCAACCTTGCTTGGATTCGACACCCGGGTCAGCGGTAGTACGAACGATTATTCTAAAACGGCGGGAAGCAAGGTAGTAGTGATTACATCCGGACTTCCGCGTAAACCTGGCATGACAAGGGAAGAGCTGATCGGAACAAATGCAGGAATTGTAAAATCTGTTGCAGAAAATATTCTGAAATATTCTCCTGATGCGATTCTGATTATCATCAGTAACCCGATGGA
>DATHPV010000721.1:0-5608 GCA_035483495.1 Puia sp. | reverse complement strand
AATCGAAAATGGGTAAACTCTTCAATATATTCTCCGTTTTATCTATAATGATTTCCTGTCTCGGTTTGTTCGGCCTGGCCGCTTTCGCCACTCAGCGGCGTTCCAGAGAAATCGGCGTGCGCAAAGTGTTGGGCGCAGGTGAAACTGGTATCGTTGTTTTACTGGCAAAAGAATTCCTGAAGCTCGTGGTTATTTCGTTGCTGATTGCTTTTCCTGTTTCCTGGTATGTGACGAATCAATGGCTGCAGGCATACGCTTACAAAACCAATATAAGTGTCTGGGTTTTTTTATCAGCAGGTGTTCTCACAATGCTGATTGCTTTTCTGACAGTAAGTTACCAGACGATCAGAGCGGCTTTGACGAATCCGGTTATTTCATTGAGAAGTGAGTAGAAATTCTCTTCACAATTTCTCTCGACTTCCAACAGAAGTCTTGATCAAGTTACCTTGCGAAGGTTGATATTCAACTGGTTTATATTGTTGAGGAAAATAAACTTGCAATGATGTACGCATGCCATGAGCCATCGTCAGTCAGGTCTTTGGCTTTTGCAAAAAAGGATTTTTTCTTTTTTACAATAGATGACGAAGCTGGATTCAATCATTTCTTCGTGTTATAATAAATACTTCCAGCCGGATAACCATATTTAAAAGTCGGATCATCGATGATCATTACCCAGTCATTGCCGATTCCAAGACTTGGAGTAGTAAATAACATAGCCGGTTTTTTTTCTATCAAACCTTTTACAATCGTATTTTCTCTTGGATTAAACCACCAGACCATTATTTCGGAGTGTTTGAAGATACTTGTGTTCAACGTCGCCGATCTGCCCACTGGTAGGTAGATCATTGCGAAGCTGCTATCGGCAGCGCGAAAGGATTCTATATGATCACCTTTAATACCTGCCGGTTCCATAATTAAAGTAGAGTCAGCAATCCGGTTCATGAACGGCCTGGATTGAATTAGATTTTTAAGATAACCTGCCTGCGAAGCGCCGGGCCTGTCCAACGCATTAATCCATCCGCGGTCAGGATAATTAATCGCTTCTTCATAGGCGCTCATGAATTGCCAGATGGAATGATGCCCATAAGTTACACCACAGGCACCCGCAAAAACGGATCTATACAGTTGCTTTCTAACATCATATGCCCTGTAATAACCACTGTCTGTATTCCATTTTGGCCACGGGTTAACGGGATGATCTTCATAGTTTGGTTCAGCGTCTAGCGTAGGTTTAGCCGGTAACATGGACCTGTCCCTTTTGATAAGGTTCCAGCAGGCAACGTCGTGTCCTCCGCCATGACCCGACTGAATCATATTTATATCTAGCCAGCTTTCATTCTGCAGAAATTGAGAAGTTGAATAACTTCCTCCAGACGGATGATAGGTAATGATGCATTTATTTTCTGTGCCTTCTTTTATTCCTTTTGCCATCGCCCTCCAGACTGGTGTCCAGTCTGTTGAATCACTTTTGGAAGGCCTGTCACCGCCCAGTATCCAAATAATATTTTGAGATTTTTTATATCGGTTACCAATCCACTTCCCATATAAATATGCATTCAATGAATCAAAAATTACGGGTCCCATTCCCCAGTTTCTGGTTACTTTGTCTCCCCAGGTCGGAAGAAGTCCGATAAAAATTCCGCGTTGATAAGCTAGTTGAATTACTGAATCTATCAACTTAAAATATGATTCGTTCGGCAAAGCCGGATTAGAATTTTTAAAAGGAAGATCACCATAGCGGTTAGGCTTTTGCAGTCCGTCAAATTCCGCCAGTACAACAGCCTGTATCACATTAAAACCTTTGGCGGCCCTGTTATCTAAATAAAAAATAATTTCTGGTAAAGTCAGACGATGAAATAATTCCCATCCGGTATCCCCGAGCCAAAAAAAAGGATACCCGTCATCAAAACAGAGATCACAGCCATTTTGAGCAACTTTCAATCTGCCATGTCTCCAGATATTCTGGGCATTCACCCCGGCACTCAAAAGAAAAATCATCATACTAAAAGCGAGACGGCGAAGGTTTTTTCTTTTCATTTGTATGCAACTTAAAAAAAAAGAAGCTGTACCCAGCCGAGGTACAGCTTCTCGAAAAAAAATTCTTATGATCTGCTATTACCAGGGATAAGTGTTTTTACTTAAACCGGTTTGGATTTGGAAATCACTGGTGAATATACACAACTCTCTTGCCAAATCAGTTGATTTTCAAGCAGATTATATCTATTTTGTATTACTAATATCCCAAGCCTGAACCCAAACCTATTGCTACATAAAGGATTTGCCTGCTTAGTCGCTTTATTGTTGATTGCCCGAACGGTTTCAGGTCAGTCATGCCAGGTGAAGTATTATCAGGACAACTTTCACCATTTGGGTACGAACGGAACTCCAAGTCTTTCGATATTGCCGGACAATACGTTAATCGTCTCTTCAATTTATAACAGCTCAAGGACAAACCTTGTAAAACTCACGAGCCTGGGAGACACGATTTGGAGTAAGACGTACAATAATTCCATTCTTACTGACATCAACGCGCTTACCAAAACGCTGTATGATTTGAACGGGACCTTGTTTTCCGTCCTGACCGGTAAATATCCGTCCGAACTTGATACTTCTGGAAATATTTTAACCACTAAACATATCAATGGTTTGGATAATTATCAATTTAGAGATGCAGCCATTTTTGTCAATGGAGATAAACTTATTTTCTATTCCTTGCGAAACGGCTACGATTATGGAGGTATTTTGATTCGATTAGATAAAAACCTGAACACTATTAAATGGTCAAAATTGATCGGTGGCATCGGCCTTGATTTTTCAAATTTATTGATTGACGGAGATACAGTTATCGTAGCTGGTCAATCTTTCGTTAATCCCTACGACTTTACGACGCGGGTGTCTTTTATTTGCAAGATTGATGGCGTGAGCGGAAACATCCTCGCGACTAATTCATATAGAGATCCGGAATCAGCCAGTGGTGCAACTTTTCTATACAAATCCCGGAATGGTTATATAATTAATGGCAGTACGACTCTCTCAGGTGGTTCCAATATCGTACGGCCCTTCTATATCCGTTTAAGTTCTGATTTGCATATTCAGACTTCTAAAAGAATTGACGAATTGCCGAATGTAAATTCCGGACTCTATTATCTGTTACCCGAAAATGACGGAACATTTTATGGAACATATGGAGAGAATTTTAATCTCACCATATTTAAGGTAGACGCAAACGATTCTGTTCTCTGGGTAAAGCGCCAGCCGGATAACCTGAGTTATCCGGGTGATCTTAAACAGAATGAAGACGGACTTTTTGTAACCGGAATAGAAAACTGGCACAATGTGGTAACGAATGGCGCGGAGACGAATTTCTTTCTTTCCAAATCCGACTTCAACGGAAATCTGATCGGTTGTCTCTCCCAGGAGCAGGATGAAATTAAAACGATCCCTCTTCTTTTTACGGAGTCATCGCTTGCACTCAGCAGCAGTAATTTTCCGGTGACCCTAACCGATGATCACATTATTGTTTCTTCCATTCCGATAGACCTTAGTTTTCCCTGTCAGGCCGTTAGTCCCTGCAGTTCTCTTAAACTCCTGGGTGATACATCTGTTTGTAATAATCAGAAAGTTTCGTTTACCGGCAGGAAAAATCAATCCTGCACCAATATTGTTCAATGGACATTATTTCCGGAACAGGGATATAATCTGGAAGCAACGAGTGACAGCACGATATCCATTCAGTTTACCCAAGGCGGGGATTATTTGCTGAAAGGTTCCCTCACCAGTTGTGTCGAAACGAAAGACAGCGTCACGCTGCACGTGAATCTTGCTCCCGGAATCAGCCTGGGACCTGATACAACCATCTGTAATAACATGATCACGCTGCACGCAGGCAGCCTGTTTAAAACTTATTTGTGGCAGGATGGATCAACAGACTCCGTTTACCAAACCACCAATGCCGGAATATATTTCGTGCAGGTGTCAGACTATTGTCAAAATAATTACAGTGACACGGTTCATATTGAACAGGCAAATTTTTCTCTTGATCTTCCTGCCGATACTTCAAAATGTTTAAATGATACGTTGCGGGTACGGGCAGCTGCAGGATTCAGCAATTATCAGTGGTCACCATTATCAGGCATTCGCGTGAATACTAACGGAGACGGAGCTGCGATTTATGCAAAAACCGGTACTAGTTATTTCATTTCCGCACAGAAATGGCCAGGTTGTATCGTTAGGGACACGATTCGGGTAAACCTAAAAGAACAGCCTGTTGTGGATTTGGGTGCCGATACAGTTTTATGCGATGGTGCGGTTAAAATGTTGCAGGCAAATAATTCCGGCGCCAGCTATACATGGCAGGATGGTTCTTCGAATCCGGTTTTCCAGGTAGACCAGCCTGGTATCTATTCCGTAGCGATTGACCTGAACGGTTGTCGTGCCAGTGATACCATCAGTATTCAATATCAGCATCTGCCGGTTGTTTCCATGGACAAAGAAACTAACCTTTGCAAGGGCCAGCAACTGGTATTAAGTCCAACCATAAATAACGCTTCAGATTATGAATGGCAGGATGGCACAACCACATTAACGTACATGGTTAAAGACACCGGATTGTATACCATATCTGCTGAAAATATTTGCGGTGTAATGAAGGAGAGCATACTGGTACACGGTGGTGTATGTGATATTTTCATGCCCTCTGCTTTTAGTCCGAATCGCGATGGGGTGAACGATATTTTTCGCGTCCCGTATCCTTTTCCAGTTTCTTCTTTTAATCTGGATGTATTCAATCGCTGGGGACAAAAAGTTTTTGAAACCCGGGATATCAGCAAAGGGTGGGACGGAACCTTCAACGGTCAGGACGTTACGGCCGCTGGTTATGTGTGGTTTATAAACGTAAAATATGAAGACGGCAGAAACGAAAATCTGAAAGGAACCGTTATACTAATACGATAATTTCTAATAAGCAGGATATAATAAAAAATAAAATATTATGCTTGAAGAGGAATGGAAGGATATAACCGAACAGGCAATGCCTGCAAAGAATTTGAAACTTGCTTTGCTTGCTGTGGGATATGCAATACTGGCAAGCCTCGCGCAATTTCTGGCGCTTGATGCCTTTGTACCCAACCATTCAATGGTGATCAGGATCATGGTAGGGTTGTATTTTATCCTGACGATTGTCTCAGGGTTATATGCATTCCTGGCTTGCAGGAATTCGCTGAAAAGTCTCCGGACAAATAAGAACACGCGTAATTATATTGCTCTTTTGTTAGGAGGTTTTTTATTACTTGGTATCGCCAGACAAATATTTTATCATTTTTAAATACCGAAGACGGATCAACAAATGAAACGTCTCATAGAAATTTTATAAGGCGTAACTATCCAAAATATTATGAAAATAAAAAGATCGTATGCTTGTATATTCCAGATGATTTTGATTTTATGCAACCGGAATTGATAGAACTTTTGAAAAATAAAGTTGCCGACGCTTATAAAAGAGGACTGCTGGGATCATCAAATTCACCCACGAAATAAGCAATGTACAGGAAGTGTTGAAATAATTTATGGAAAAACAATAAACTCGCATCTTAAAAAAAAGCACTTATGT
>DATHPV010000720.1:0-3349 GCA_035483495.1 Puia sp. | reverse complement strand
TCCCAGGTGTCGGTGCTTTCATCAATCGCACCTTTCTGAGTTTGATGAATCAACGGCTGATGAATCTGCATCGTACCCTGACTTTTATATTTCCCGCGTATGTCCTGGGAGACAAAAATATATCCTTCAACGGCCATGTTATAAAAGGAAAAATTTTTATGAATAGTAATTGGCTGGTTTCCGTCTGGAAGGCCGCCATCCACGCCATAAGGTGTACGTACGATGAGGAAAGGGTAAGAAACACTGTTGTTTACAGGAGTGAGAACAACTGTATTCAACAATATTCCATCCCGCATGGGAATCATATAACTCGTTTTCACATATGTCAATGAGTCCGGTATCTGCGAAAATGCAAAAAAATTAAATCCTGTAAGAAGTACAAGTAGTGCAGTTTTCTTCATATAATTTATTATGGCTATTCGTAAATTCTAAGGCGGGCTCTCAAATTTTCCGCTTCCTGCTGAAGTTCCTTAATTTTTTCAAGCATGTGTTTCAAAGCCTCAATTCCAGGTACGTTAATGTCCAACTCATAATACATACGACTGAATTTCTCCAAGTCAACCAATTCTTCTTTCAAAAGAAATCTTTTATTCTCGACATAGCTTATTGAAATCAATCCGTAAGATTCCAGTGATTCGACAAATGTTCGTTCAACCTGATAGTATGAACAAAATGTTTCGACCGGTATGATTTCGTCTGACATTTTTTGAGTTTTATTTCATTTTCGAAAGTTCAGCAAAAAGTTCTTTCTGTCTTGGAGTAAGATTTTGTGGAATCAGAATATTATAGGTTACGAACAGATCACCAAAAGTTCCTTCCTTTTTGTAAACAGGAAAACCTTTGCCTTTCAATCTGGATTTTGTACCGTTCTGCGTTTCAGGTTTTACTTTAAGTTTGATCTGCCCGTCAAGCGTATCGACGAGAACATCTCCTCCCAGCACTGCCGTATAAAGATCCAGGTCAAGGCTTACATAGAGATCGTTACCCGATCTCTTAAAAACAGAATCCGGCTCAATTTTAAATGTGATATACAGATCTCCGTTAGGGCCACCGTTGCTTCCTGGCGCACCGTGATCTTTTAATTTTATTACTTGTCCGTCTTCCACACCTGCCGGAATGGTTATTCGAATATTTTTTTGATTTACGGTTAAAGTCTGGCTATGTGTTTTTGCAGCGTCTCTCAGAGAAAGGTGTAATTCTGCCTGGTAATCCTGACCTCTGAATTTAGCATTGCGGCGCCCTCCTGATCCAAACATCTGTTCAAAAAAATCAGAATATTGTCCTTCACCGAATTCTGCTTCACTTCCAAAATCTGAGAATGGATTCGAAGTAGAGCCCGTTCTTCTTTCGCCTCTCTGGGCACCTGAGCTGCGCGCTTTTTCAAACTCTTCAGCTTTTTCCCAATTCTCTCCATATTGTTCTCCGTACTGATCGTATTTTTTTCTTTTCTCAGGATCGCTGAGCACTTCATTGGCTTCATTGATCTGCTGAAATTTCTTACTGGCTTCCTTGTCTTTTGGATTGAGATCGGGATGAAGCTTCCTGGCGAGTTTGCGATAGGCTTTTTTGATGTCGTCTTCAGTAGCCGTTTTGGATACTCCCAGAATTTTATAATAGTCAGTATATGCCATATGCGTACTGGTTATACCAGTTCTTTCACAACATTCCAGATTACTTTTGGTTTACCCAGCGTATAGTAATGCAATACGGGTACTCCCGCTTTTTTGAGTTCGCGACTTTGCTGTAACAACCATTCAGTTCCAATCAGCTCAACATCTTCGTCGGTTTTGCATTTTACAATTGCATTGGAGAGATCCGACGGTATATCTACATGAAATATCTTAGGTAAAAGACTGAGTTGTTTTTTGTTTGTAATGGGTTTTAATCCGGGTATGATGGGAACGTCAATACCGTTGTTCCTGCAGGTTTTTACAAAATCGAAAAATTTCTGATTGTCAAAAAACATCTGGGTCGTTATGTATTCAGCACCGGCTTCAACTTTGGCTTTCAGAAATTCAAGATCATTGATCAGGTTCGGAGATTCGAAATGTTTTTCGGGATAGCCGGCCACTCCGATACAGAAATTAGTTTTACTGCCATTCTTAATATCTTCTTCCAGATAAATTCCCTGATTCAGATTTACTACCTGCTTCAACAGGTCGATGGCATATTGGTTGCCACCCGGCTCGGGCGTAAAAGCAGCTTCATTTTTCGGAGCATCTCCCCGCAAAACGAGCACATTGTCTACGCCCAGGAAATGAAGATCGATCAACGCGTCTTCGGTTTCCCTTTTACCAAAGCCGCCGCAGATGAGATGAGGGACTGCATCAACCCTGTAATGGTTCATAATGGCTGCGCAGATCCCTACTGTACCTGGTCTTTTCCTTACTTCTACTTTCTCAAAAGTTCCATCGTTCTTCTTTTTGAACATGGTTTCACTTCGATGGTAAGTAACATTGATAAATGCCGGTTGGAATTCCATTAAAGGGTCCAAATGGTCATAAATTGAACTGATAGTCTTCCCTTTTAATGGCGGAAGAATCTCAAAGGAAACGGCAGTATCTTTTGACTGGTGGATGTGATCAATAACCTTCATCAGTGCGTTCCGGAACGGTTTATTGGTGGATTGCAAACTTAATTCAATAGAGCTATAACACAAGCGCCTGTTAAACTATTTTAAAATGAATCTATTAGGCATAGTTCTGGTATTTTTGTTGAAATTTTATTGGTTTGAATCTCACCATCCATACAAAAGACCTGGTTAAAAGCTATCATAGCCGCACCGTGGTGGACCATGTTTCAGTGAATGTAAAACAGGGAGAAATCGTTGGTTTGCTTGGACCCAATGGGGCCGGTAAAACAACAACCTTCTATATGGTTGTCGGGCTCATTAAACCGGATGACGGCGTGGTTTTTCTGGATGACAGAGATATAACCCGTATGCCTATGTACAAAAGGGCACAGTTAGGACTTGGATATCTTCCACAGGAAGCTTCTGTTTTCCGTAAACTCTCAGTTGAAGATAATATTAAGGCCATTCTGGAAATGACCAAACTTTCAAAAAAAGAACAACGCGAGAAACTGGAAGCATTGCTGGATGAATTCCGTCTGCATCATGTTCGTAAAAATAATGGTGACTCCCTCAGTGGGGGCGAAAGAAGGCGAACTGAAATTGCCCGTGCCCTGGCTGTGGATCCCAAATTTATTCTGCTGGATGAACCATTTGCGGGTGTGGATCCGATTGCCGTGGAAGACATACAGGCAGTGGTAGCCCGTTTAAAATATAAGAATATTGGAATTCTCATAACGGACCATAATGTAAATGAAACGCTTTCAATCTGCGACCGGG
>DATHPV010000719.1:0-7051 GCA_035483495.1 Puia sp. | reverse complement strand
TTTGCGGTATCTACTGACGAAGCATTATACTGCGAATGGTGTATGTCAGTAACCTGCCGAGGCAACACAAGGTTAAGCGTTACGCGTTAAGCGTTAGGTTTTAAGAATTCCTCACTATACTCCAGAATAAAGTTATTGCGGCCTTCCCCCATCAAAATATTCATATAACGCAGCTGAATAAGTTCAAGAATTGACAGGAAAATGAAAATTGCATGTATCCGATTTTCACAAGACGCTATGATTTTTTCAAAAGGAACCGTTCTTTCCCGACTTACCAAATCGATCATCTGCTGACGGGTATTTTCAATTGTATAATTATATTGAACAACAGTATGTCTGGGTTGATTATTTCGCGTCTGTAAGCGCAATAAAACCTTTTCAAAAGTCTTCATCAGTTTAAATAAACTGATGGATTGAATCTCTGTTCCTTCACCAGACTCCTCACCGATTTGCAGCAATTCCCGATGAAGATTTCCGCGGCGAATTAATTTCATACGTTGTTCTTCCATTTCCGCCAGGCGAACAGAAGCCTCCTTATATCTTTTATATTCAAGTACTTTGTTCACCAGTTCCTGTCTGGGGTCAATTTCGTTCCCCGACTCATCCAATTCCTTCCTGGGAAGTAACATTTTGGCCTTAATGCGCATAAGGGTAGAAACAAACAAAATAAATTCGCTTGATAACTCGATATTTAATGTTTCTTCACTGTGGATGAAATCAAGGAAATCTTTGATTAATTTATGGATGGGAATATTATAAATATCCAGTTCATCCCTTTCTATAAAGAATAGTAATAAATCGAAAGGTCCTTCAAATTGTGATAACCTTATTTGATAAGAAGAAGAATTGAGCATTTTCAAACTTTGAATACAAGAATACTTAAAAGGTTAAAACCGAAATCCTAAAGCCGAAATCTTTTGTTGACATTTACATCACATCTACTTTGTGTTTTTCAGATTGAACATAACTCCTATTCCAAGCAATTCCTGTATCTGCGCAGCTGGTCCGCCGGGACTACCATCGGCCTTGACAGTTTTTACGTCATTGTCGTATATCATATTAAAGGTGGCAGTCATAGTGATAATGCCGGAAACTTTAACTGCCAGCACATTTGTCCAGTTTACATCAACATCCTGGGGATTGTGTTCATAATTTGAAAACAGATCAAGGCGACCGGTGTAAACAACATTGGCATTTATCTTATGTGTATAGCTGATAGTGGAATAGGCTCCGAATTCAGCTTTCACGGTTTTGCCCGAATCGACTCCAAAAGCTCCCTGCGCGGAAAGAGAATCATTTTTTACAAATGTCCATCGCCATGTAGAAGGGGAAATAAAAAATGAGAATTCATCATTGGGCTTATAATTTAACCCTGGCGAAACAATCAGATAAGCCGGTGCCAGAAAATCCGATGTCAGTACAGGTGTCGTCTGGTCTGAAGGATACGCATAACCAGGTGCAAATTGAGTACGAAAATTTACTAAACCACTCAGATACCAGTTCTTTCCCAAATCGTATCCATATTTTGAAAGAACATCAATTTTATCATCAGATTTCCGCGAACCTGAACTGGTAGTACTCAGGAAGCCATATGCCAGGTCCAGCGTATTATCCCAGGCGCTTTTGCCTTTTTTGTAAAAAGCATAACCGCCGAAAAAGCTACTAAGTCCCAGTGTATTCTTATCTCCACCTGCCGACCAGTTGTTCTGGTAGCCCTGCGTCATGGTAAACCGAAGAAAACCACCTACTTTCCAAATTTTCGGAATAGTATCGTTTGGATCCTTCTTGATGGTTCTGCTTGCTTCATCGCGCATTTCCTGCACAGATTTGTCCTGAGCCGAAACCACCAGAATGCTTAGCGTACATAAAATACTTACTGATAACTTTTTCATATAAAGGTTATTCCTGAATTTAAATAAAGCGACTTAGTTGAAGCCAATAAATCCGGTCCTGAAATAAATCCGATGGGGTTATTGTTTTTTTAAAGCATCCCTTATTTCCATCAACAGCTTATCAGTGCTGGAAATTTCCTTTGCAGGTGGAACTGTTTTCTTCTCCAAACTTTTCATTCCTTTTACAATAAGGAATAGTATAAATGCAATGATGACAAACTTAATGACGGCCGATAAAAATAATCCATATTTTACCGCTCCATATTGAAGTTTATCAAGATCCTGGGCATTTGCCGCCTTTAATGCCGGTGTTAATAAAAGTGGTGTAATTACATTATCTACCAATGAAGAAACGATTGCTCCAAAAGCTGCGCCAATGATAACTGCAACCGCGAGGTCAACTACATTGCCTCTCAATGCGAAATCTCTAAACTCTTTTAAGATTCCCATATTAAGTGATTTTAATAATTATGAATAAAAAATACTGAATTTTCTTATCCCGTTAAACCGACATAATTTCTTTTTCTTTGGAAGAAAGATGTTTTTCTACCAGAGAAATATGCTGGTCTGTAATATCCTGGATTTGTTTTTCGGCATCTTTTGTCAGGTCATCACTGAGACCATCTTTCTGCAGCTTTTTTATTTGTTCAATGGCATCTCTTCGGATATTTCTTATGGCAACGCGCGTCTGTTCACCTTCAGAATAAGATCTTTTTACAAATTCTTTTCTTCTTTCCTCGGTTAACGGTGGCATAAAAAGGCGGATAATATTACCGTCATTTTGAGGCGTTACTCCCAGATTGGCGTTTATAATTGCCCGTTCGATCGGCTGCAACATGTTTTTTTCCCAGGGTTGAATAGTAAGTGTTCGCGCATCCATGGCAGAAACATTTGCCATTTGGTTAATAACCGTCGGCACTCCATAGTAGTCTACGTTTACACCATCCAGCATTTGGGGGTTCGCTTTCCCGGCACGGATCCTGATAAGTTCATTTTCAAGGTGGTTGATGGCTTTTATCATGGAATCCGTTGCTATTTCCACAATAAAGTCTAATTCATCAGACATAGATGTTATTCTTATTCGTATTTTTTGGGATTAATTCTCTGCTAGTTTTTTTGCTCAAGCATACTTTCCCGGATAAAGGTAACCAATTTTGATTCCTTGACCTTCTCGTTTTTATCACTGCCTTCGGTTGCCCAGGGAATAGAATGGCTTGGTCTCGAATAATATGCAACAGCTATAAAAATGAAAAAGAGTGCAATAACAGATAAAATCAGGATTGTACAGCCAAGAGATCTGGCCATGTATACAAAAACCACCATACTGACATTAATAGCCAATAGTAATAGAGTAATTGTCCTATGCGAAAGACCTCGATCAAGAAGCAAATGGTGAATATGATTCCTGTCAGGGCTAAACGGTGATCTCCTTTTAAAAATGCGAATGGCGAACACACGAAGTGTGTCCAGCAACGGTATCATGAGAATGGTAAATCCTATTGCTGGTGATGAGATTATCGGATTCGTAGATTCTATTCCATTTCCCGGATCTATAAACTTCAAAACTAAAATCGCATTCACGACCCCAATTAAAAGAGATCCCGTATCTCCCATAAATATTTTTGCCGGCTGAAAATTAAATATCAGGAATGCCAGCAGACTGCCGCTCAGTGAAAATGCCAGAACGTAATAGGATGGTTCCACCCCTGCATAAATAAAATATATTCCGAAAAGTGCCGAGGACATCAAACCCAGAGTTCCAGCCAATCCGTCAACCCCGTCTATTAAATTAAATGAATTTATAATCACTATTACGGAGAAATAGGATATCAGAAGACTGAACATTTCCGGCAATTCATGAATTCCAAAAAAACCGTGCATGCTTCGGATTTGTACCCTGCCATAATATATTATTAGAAATGCTGCCAATACCTGACCAATGAATTTTTTTATGGGGGTTAAAACCAGAATATCATCTTTCAAACCTAAAAAGAAAATAACCATGCTGGCTGCAATAAAATACTGAAATTCGGAGGCCTCTCTGAAATTGACAGTGAGAAGGCATCCAAAAATAAATCCGGCAAATATTCCAATCCCGCCGAGTGGTGTAATTGCTACCTGATGAATTTTGCGGGCATCCGGCATGTCAAACAGCTTTTTCATCTCAGCCACATTGATAATTACCGGTATAGCCAAAAAAGTTACAGTGAAGGAAATAGAAAGACAAAGTAATACGTCAAACATGTACCTCGGTTTACATTAAATAATTTCATTCATTGCCAAAATCAAGCCTTACTCCATTTGCATACAGTCAGGTTAGAGAGTTGAAATTCAAGATGTTCAGACCAGCAATGTTATAATGTCACTGAGCGCATGAACAAGCAAGTTAGAATAAAAAGTTTAATATGTTCCCGGACACGGATAAATAAATTCCGTTAGTTTTGCGGACTTCAAAAATAACTCTTTTTTTATATGACTGATTTAAAGGCTATTGCTTCGCAAATTCGTCGCGATATTCTCAGAATGGTTCATGGTTGTTCCAGCGGCCATCCAGGTGGATCTCTTGGTTGTGCGGATTTTTTTACCTGCCTTTATTTTGAAGTCATGAAGCATAATCCACAGTTTTCAATGGATGGAAAAAATGAGGACCTATTCTTCCTGAGCAATGGTCATATTTCACCCGTTTTTTATTCTGCACTTGCACGATCAGGATATTTCGATGTAAAAGAACTGGCTACCTTCCGAAAATTGAACTCACGTCTTCAGGGCCACCCGGCAACTCACGAACACCTGCCGGGCATTCGCATTGCAAGTGGATCATTGGGACAGGGTATGAGCGTTGCTATTGGAGCAGCCCTCAGTAAAAAACTCAATAAGGATTCAAATATTGTATTTTCTCTTCATGGTGATGGTGAACTGGATGAAGGTCAAATTTGGGAAGCACTCCTTTTTGCAGCTCATAATAAAGTAGATAACCTTATTTCGACGGTAGACTGGAATCATCAACAAATCGATGGCACAACAGATAAAGTCCTGAGTCTTGGAGACATACGTCAGAAATTCGACGCTTTTGGATGGAAAACCCTCGAAACCAATGGTAATCAAATCGACGAATTGCTAACTACCCTTAAAGAAGCCGTATCTCTCACAGGCAAGGGTCAGCCGGTAGCCATACTTATGCACACAATTATGGGCAAGGGCGTCGATTTCATGGAAAATGATCATGGATGGCATGGCACAGCTCCCAGTGATGAGCAACTTAAAAAGGCTCTGGCACAGATACCTGAAACTTTAGGAGACTATTGAGGAAAGTATGGGAGTATGGGAGTATGGAAGTGAGATGATAAGAGTCGCTGTACACTTTCACACTTCCATACTCCCATCCTCCCATACTTTCCTCAGCTTTTTAACTCAAACGGCTGCAAAGCCGCTTTACGGGCGGGCAGCCAGGAGGCGATTAGAACAACTACCAGTATAGTTCCGCCAACCAGTATGAAATCACCGGGAATCAATTTCACCGGATAATAGTCAATCAAAAAATTGCCCTCCAGAGGTATCAGTTTAAAAGTTACCTGCATCCAACAAAGTATGACAGCAAGCAGAAATCCAAAACCGCCGCCCAGCAAACCAAGCAGAATACCTTCATTTAAAAAAATCTGCTGAATAAACCGGTTATCTGCTCCCATTGCTTTTAATACCTGGATGTCCTTCTTTTTTTCCAGTACAAGCATCGTCAGGGCACCCACTATATTAAATGCAGCAACGATCAGAATCAGCGTTAATATGATATATATCACCCATTTTTCCATTTTCATGGTGCTGAACAGGGTTTGATTCTGTTCATCCAAAGTCCGAATCAGGCATCCGCTGCCAAATAAATCCTGTAATTTTCTTCTTAGTCCTTTATCGACCAGACCGCCGCGAATTGCAACCTCAACTGATCCGTACTGATTGGAATCTAATCCCAGCATGCGTTGCATAAAGCCAAGATTCGTAAATACGTAGTGATTATCAAAATCCTCCTGAATTCTAAATGTCCCGGATGAAATAATAGTTTCTGACCGGACAGACGATTCAGGATCTGATTCATTAACGCTTCCGTTTCGAAACAAATATACCGTCATAGGTGTAATTGCCCGATCCGATTCAATGTTTAAAGCATATTCAATTCCGGATCCGAGAATAGCCTGCGGCTGGTCAGCAGTTCCCAACTGATATTCACCTTTGAAAATATTTTTCGAGAGTCCGTTTATATTTTTATAGTTTTCGTCTACGCCTTTTAATATAACGGGTTGCAAACTATTGTACCGAAGTAATGCCTGATCTTCTATCGTCAATGAATACCCTAAAACGCCGTCTATCTGTTTCAATTTTAAGAGACTGCTTGCGGGAACATGAAAAAATTTGCCTGTAGCGGGCGCGATTTTAACATCTGTATAAAAGGATAAATACAATGATCTCACAAGTTGTTCCAATCCATTAAACACGCTCAATACCACTATAAGTGATGCTGTTCCCAGAATGATTGCACTCACGCTCACCCACGATATGATATTGATGGCGTTTGTAGATTTTTTAGCTTTAAAATAACGCCACGCAAAAAGGAATTTCAATGCAGGTAAATTATTTCAGGATTCATTTCCAGTATTGGATTTATTTTCATTTATTTCTCGAAACAGATTTTCAATTTTATCTACATAATCCAGCGAGTCATCTATATAGTAAGTAAGCTGGGGCATAGTACGTAGTTGATTCCTTATGGAACTTACAAGATCTCTTTTAATTTCCCATGCTCTGTCTTCAATATGTTTCAAGGTCTCTTTTGGACTGTCAACCTGGTAAAAACTCAAATAGACTCTTGCTTCAAATAAGTCAGGTGTAATTTTAACAGAAGATATAGACACCATCCCGCCATGTATCATATTCAATCCAAGCTTTTGAAAGATTTTGTTGAGTTCTTCCAATAACAACGCACTAACCTGTTTTTGCCTTTTACCTTCTTTCATATCATTGCCAATTTCAGTGTAAATTTACGGGTTTACGCACCATCCAGAAATAATGAAAAGATTTTCGACGATTCTTAATTACCTGAAAGATCAGAAACGTTACGTTGTACTGTATTTTCTGGTTAATCTGCTTTCTATATTATTTTCCCTTGT
>DATHPV010000718.1:0-9161 GCA_035483495.1 Puia sp. | reverse complement strand
AAAACTCAAAAACATGTCTGTTGACATGGAATCAATGGTAGTGGGTCAGAGTGAAGCTATCCTGAAAGTAGTGAAAGCCATTCAGAGAAACCGGGTGGGTTTAAAAGATCCAAAAAAGCCTATAGGCACTTTTATATTTCTTGGTCCTACGGGTGTAGGCAAAACAGAACTTGCACGTGCACTGGCCAGGTATATGTTTGATTCAGAAGATTCTCTTGTGCGAATTGACATGAGTGAATACATGGAAAAATTTACGGTGAGCAGACTTATTGGTGCACCTCCGGGATATGTAGGTTACGAAGAAGGCGGGCAGTTGACTGAAAAAGTCAGAAGAAAACCCTACAGTGTGATTTTGCTTGATGAAATCGAAAAAGCACATCCGGATATCTACAATATTTTATTACAGGTATTGGATGATGGTCAGCTTACAGATGGACTGGGACGCAAAATAGATTTCAAGAATACCCTGATCATAATGACTTCTAATATAGGAGCCAGACAACTGAAAGACTTCGGGGACGGAGTTGGATTTGCAACTTCCGCAAGAACGGCAAATGCGGATGAGAATAATAAGCAGGTAATCGAAAAAGCACTAAAAAGAACATTTAGTCCTGAATTTCTCAATAGAGTAGACGACATCGTCATATTTAATTCACTCACCAGAGAAAACATTTTTAATATCATCGACATTCTTATGAAGGGTGTGATGAAGAGACTGGTGCAGCTTGGATTCACTCTGGAACTGACTGCTGAGGCAAAAAGTTTCATTGCTGAAAAAGGATACGATGTACAATTTGGAGCAAGGCCGTTGCACAGAGCAATACAGAAATATCTGGAAGATCCGTTAGCAGAAGAAATTCTGAATATGAGTATCAAGAACGGGGATGTGATGATCGCTGATCTTGATAAAGCAGAATCAAAAATCAAGTTCACCCTGAAAGAAAAAGAGAAAGAGGCATCCGAAGTTTAAGAAGCCCGGTATTTTTCTTATTTGAAATATTATTTGCCACGGCGCACGGAAATTTCCGTGTTTCCGTGGCAAATCTTTTATTTGCAGTACGGTAATCTCATGCATAAAAAAGATATTATAGTTACGATCGATGGTTGGTCTTCCTGTGGGAAGAGTACGCTTGCCAAACAACTGGCTGCAAAATTAAAGTACACTTATATTGACAGCGGTGCAATGTACCGTGCCATTACCTTATATTTTTTGAGAAATCATGTTGACTGGACGGATACAAAAGCTGTAATAAAGGCGCTTAAGGAAATCAATTTAGAATTTGCTTATAATGACTCTACCAATACCAGTGAAATCATTCTGAACGGTGAAAATGTGGAATATCTTATCCGCGAGTTGGTGATAGCAGAAAAAGTTAGTGAGATTGCGTCCATTAAAGAGGTACGGGAATTTGCAGTGAAACGTCAACAGTCGTTAGGAAATAAGAAGGCAATTGTGATGGATGGGCGAGATATAGGAACTGTCGTTTTCCCGCAGGCTGAGCTTAAAATATTTATGACGGCAGACAATGCAGTAAGGGTGGAAAGGAGATTCCGTGAGCTATATGAGAAAAATCCGAATATCACGATTGAGGAAGTCAAAAATAACCTGGAAATGCGGGATTATATAGATTCTCATCGTGAAATCAGTCCGTTGAGAAAAGCCAAAGACGCCATTGTTCTGGACAATTCCAACCTGTCGCCCAGCGAACAATATCATATTGCTCTTAAATGGGCTGTTGAGAGGATTAGCCCGGCGAATGCATGATGGACTTAAATAAAAAACCGTCTCCGATAATTCTGAGACGGCCTTACCGGAATCAATCCGGGTATTGGTTCAGTTATTTTCTAAGCTTAATTTATTTAGCATTAGCCTTGCGAGCGCTCTTCATTGTAGGAACAATGATAGCAGCAACTAAAAGTGCAACGCCTCCTACAACCTGAGCACCGGTTAAAGAAGAATCATTTGTACCTGAAGCAGCTAAAACAGAAGACTGTGAAATAACGAAAACGAAAGCAGTAGCCAGAGTATAGCTGGTAACTTTGAGTAAATTTTTCATTGAGGTTTTTTTAGTTTTTCAATTAATGACTCAAAATTATATCATTTTTCCATTATTAACTACTATGAACCAATGCGTAACGTATTGAAAATCGGTATATATAAATTTGGGTCCGTATTTTTATTTAAAGATTAACCGTAGGGTAAAAAAAAACTATGTATTAACTACACTATCTCCTTTTGCAATTAGTTTTTGCGAAAAAACGGCCATTATTTTTTTTAAAGATTTTTTCAATTATTTTTTGCAAGGGTCGTATTTCGGGCACAAAATGGCCATTGTGACATTTGATGTGATAAAAAAAGCCGTCCCGCTTGTGTGGGACGGCTTTCATTTTTAGCTATTGTCTATTCCAAATAAATCTGAATTATTGAGCGGGATAAGCAGAAGTGCCATGGTCGAACATATCCAAACCACCCGGACCAGTTTCACCTTTTTCTTCGACACGTAAATTATAAGGGTGTGGTAATTGTTTGATAAGCCACATCATAATAAATGTAACTACAAATGTTGCAATTGTTATTATCGCACTCCCAATAAATTGTGCTTTTAACACACCAATTCCTCCTCCGTAGAATAATCCCTTTACAGGAGATGAAAGATCGGCTCCCGTTGGTCCTGTCGCCCCGAATCCTGCTGCGAAAAATCCGAGAGATAAAGTTCCCCATATACCTGCAAAACCATGTACTGCAACGGCGCCGATTGGATCATCCACTCTCAGGTATTCCAACAGATTTACACCAATCCAAACTACGATTCCTGCAACAGCGCCAAGTAGAACTGCACCGAGTGGGCTTACCCAGTAACATGGACAGGTGATGGCAACCAGTCCACCTAAAAATCCATTCACCGTATAACCCAGATCGAATTTTCCTTTAGTATCACCAAACCAGAGGGCCATATACATTGCTGTCATCCCGCCAGCGCAGGCAGCGAGTGTAGTATTAGTTGCAACACGACCTATACCGTCAGCATCCATTGCCGACAGGGTACTGCCGGGATTGAAACCATACCATCCAAACCAAAGTATAAATCCCCCGACTGCCGCCACTGTAAGGTTATGCGGAGCTGGCATACCACCTCCATCTCTTTTAAATATTCGTCCTATTCTCGGACCGAGCACAACTGCTCCGGCGAGCGACGCGATACCTCCGATCGTATGTACAACCGTGGATCCTGCGAAATCCCGGAAGGGCTGACCAAGACTTGGAAGAAACATTCCGGTGCTACCCATTGTTGCCAGGAATCCGTCAGGTCCCCAGGCCCAATGTCCGATTATTGGATATATGAAACCTGTTATACCAATGCTATAAATGATATCACCTCTGAATGCTGTACGTCCGATCATGGCGCCGGATACAATCGTTGAGCAGGTATCAGCAAATGCGAACTGGAAAATCCAGTGTGCAAGTAATGGAATACCGGTTGTTTCATACGTTGCCGGACCTCCCTGTAAGAAAAACCAGTTCATACCTATAAATCCATTTCCATGACTGAACATGAATGAGTAACCTATTGCATAAAAAAGAAGTCCACAGAGACAGGTATCAAAAATACATTCCATTAAAACATTTACAGTTTCTCTGGCTCTTGCGAATCCTGCTTCGAGCATCACAAATCCAGCCTGCATTCCAAATACGAGGAAAGCTGCTACCAGCGTCCAAACTGTGTTAATTGAATTCATCTGTGCCGTTTCATGAGCTGTGTAGGTCTCACCCGCCAAAGCCTTCGTAGCCAGTAGTGACGGGATCAGTTTCATTGCTGCAAGTACGACTAGTAAACCAATGATTTTTCCCCCGAAAATTCCAATTCCGATTTTCCATTTTTGCGATTTAGAAAGGGGAACGCAAATGGTGGGCGTTGCTGTTTTGCTGATGTTTTTTAGGAATAGCATAGTTGAGTTGATTGAAATTGAGTAAATGGTATGTACAAATACTTGTCAGGTTTCGGCCAAAAAAGTTTTTGAATACGTTTCAAACAAAATATTTATTAAAAGACATAGGTTGCTGCAAAAATTGCACTGAAAGTGCTGTTCGTCGGCGTATCATCATGTTTCAGGAATGCTGAATTTTTTGAATCATCAAGCCTGAGTTCGGGCATGAAAGTCAGTTTTCCCAAATGAAATGCACCTGTTAATGTGAATTCAGTAAAACTTCCCGGAGTCACCACATTGTCTTTATCATCAAAATATTCGCTTCTTAAAGTCAGTCCGAATAATGAACTGGGATCCCAGTTTAGATAAAGGGCGGCGCCCCACCAGTTTACATTTGCAGAAGTGTATTTGCGTGTCTGATCTGTTGCGTTAAATCCTATACCGAATTTTGGCGATATGGTACCAGTAACCACAAGGTCAACCTGATTCAAGGAGGAAGTGTCGCTCGTTGTTCCACCCTGATAATTCAGATAGAATTTCCAGGCACTGTTTGGTGTGGCCGTAGACACCTGAGCGATGAACATTTTGTTCTGACTCATGGTTGTTGTATTGTCAGTTGGATTTGAAATACCGACCATGAAGGCGGTTTTTCCGGCAATTGCTACGTCCGCTTTTAGTCCCATGTTATAGAAAGGGCCATATGAGAACATGTAACCCATGGAGTAATTCCTGTTAGCTGCGGCATCAACGACTTCATAACCGATATGAGTACCCCATTTACCAGCCGTTAATTTGATCTTGTCGGTTAAATTGTAGTAAACAAAGGCTTGAACTACGTTTGCGAGAGAAAAATAAGGAGTGGGTGGAGCTCCAATGGCACCTCCCTGGTAGGCTTCATTATAAGAAAACTCCTGTGCCCTCCTTCCAAAACCGAGTTCAACAGTTACACCAGCTTTTGACCAGCTGTGGTCAGCCCGTATCGTTGCCATACCGAGTTCGAATGAATTTTGTGAATTCGTGAAACTGGTATAGTTATTATTAAAGCTGGGAGCATTGGCAAAATTGTATCTGTAGTAAAGATCCAAAGAACCTGAAAATGTTGTTGCCGGAGACGGGGGAACCGAGTCAACCTTTACTGGAGCCGGGGCCGCTGTTTTGGTTGAATCCTGGCCGTGAACGTAAACAAACGATCCAATTGCGATAATAAGCAGTTTTAAGTTTTTAACCATTGCTATTTGTTTTAAATGTTTACTGACAATTAGCAGGTTCCTGACCAGGGACCCCACTTTAACATTTTTAATAGCGAAGCTGAATCGTCGTCGAATTGGTTTTCAAAAAATCGGATGGATCATTTATTCAGCAAAAGGGAAGGTTTAAGCTAGGTATTATTTAAATATTTAATACTTAGACTAGAATGTGAAAATATTATTAATTCTAATTCTAATTTGTTATTACATTATATTTATTTTAATCTAATATGATATGAATATTAGATTTTATTTAAAAAAAACATATTTGTTATAAACAATATTCAATAAAAAAAGGCCCCTAAGGGGGCCTTATATAATAGAAAAGTTTAATCTCTATCTAAGGAATAAAATCTCCCGGTATTTAGGTAACAGCCACTCGCTGTCATCAATCAGCACTTCCAACTTATCCACATGATAGCGAATCTTGTCAAAAAAAGCACCCTTCACGTCATCGCAGTAAGCGATGGCTTTTTCTCTGGAATTAGTGAGGGCATTGGCTTTCTTCCTTGCTTCTATCATTTTGCTTACTTCGCTGCTGATTTGGGAGATATGTTCTGAAATTTTTTCAAGTATCTGCTTTTGATTTGAAAATGCTGGTTCTTTCAGACCTATTTCTTTGATTCCTACTATGTTTTGAATGAGCGTATTCTGATATTTGAAAGCGGGCGGAAGAATATGGCTGGTACAGAGTTCGCCCATGATACGAGCTTCTATCTGAACGCGTTTTACATATTTTTCAAGTTCTATTTCATGACGCGCCTCCAGTTCAACATGGCTGAGTACATGGTTTGATTCGAACAGATGTTTTGCTTTATCGGTTACCAGGGCATCCAGAGCTAAAGGGGTGGCTTTTACATTTGCAAGACCACGTTTTTTTGCTTCATTGGCCCATTCTTCACTATATCCATCACCTTCAAAAAGAACTTTTTCGCTGCTTACAATGTATTCACGAATCACGTGCATGATGGCGATTTCTTTCTTTTCACCTTTTTCAATTAAGGCATCTACATCTTTCTTAAATGTTTTCAATGTTTCTGCCATAATTGTGTTGAGGGCAGTCATGGCATTTGCACAATTTGCTGAAGATCCAACCGCACGGAACTCAAACTTATTTCCTGTAAAAGCAAACGGAGAAGTGCGATTACGATCGGTATTATCCAATAACAATTCGGGAATACTCCTGTGCAGATCCAATTTCAGAATGGCTTCGTCCTGTTCATCGAATTTTGCGCCCACCCGTTCTTTAATATCAGCCAGTACTTTGGT
The DNA here is from genome assembly GCA_035483495.1 of Puia sp. Taxonomy (GTDB): domain Bacteria; phylum Bacteroidota; class Bacteroidia; order Chitinophagales; family Chitinophagaceae; genus Puia. The sequence continues at coordinate 2,718 of DATHPV010000718.1, read as the reverse complement.
GAGGTATTCGCCTATGAAAACAGAGATGATTGCCGGAGGTGCCTCATTGGCCCCGAGGCGATGATCATTACCGGCAGATGCGATGGAAGCACGTAATATATCTGCATAATCATGAACTGCCTTTATCGTGTTCACAAAGAAAGTCAGGAACATGAGGTTAGTCTTGGGGGTCTTGCCAGGTGCAAGAAGATTAACACCTGTATCTGTCGACATGCTCCAGTTATTATGTTTACCATTTCCATTGATTCCGGCAAATGGCTTTTCGTGCAGAAGGGCGCGCAGTTTATGACGTCTGGCTACACGATCCATAATATCCATGAGAAGCGTATTATGATCGACGGCGACGCTGATCTCTTCAAATATCGGGGCGCACTCGAACTGGGAAGGAGCCACTTCATTGTGACGGGTTTTTAAGGGTATGCCCAGTTTGTAACATTCGGTTTCGTAATCACGCATGAAAGCATAGATTCTTTCAGGAATCGAACCGAAATAATGGTCCTCAAGTTGCTGTCCCTTTGCAGGAGGATGTCCAAAGACAGTTCTTCCACTCATTACAAGATCCGGTCTGGCATTGGCGAGGGCTTCATCGATAACAAAATATTCCTGTTCCCAACCCAGTGTTCCGATGACCTTTGTAACGTTCTTGTCAAAATAATTACATACGTCAACGGCAGCCTTGTTCATGGCTTCCAGTGATTTCAGCAACGGCGCTTTATAATCCAGTGTTTCTCCGGTATAGGAAACGAAAATAGTGGGGATACAAAGAGTTTTACCGGTTTCAATTTCCATGATAAATGGCGGTGAAGACGGATCCCAGGCTGTGTAACCGCGTGCTTCAAAAGTGGCACGGATACCTCCTGAAGGAAAAGACGATGCATCAGGTTCCTGCTGAATCAGCGCATCCCCTTCAAATTGTTCTATAGCAGTCCCATCGCCTTTGATGGCAAAAAATGAATCGTGTTTTTCAGCAGAGGAACCGGTTAACGGTTGAAACCAGTGAGTATAATGTGTAACGCCTTTTAATTCAGCCCATTGTCTGAGGCCTGCGGCGATCTGATTAGCGACCGCGCGGTCAATCTTCTTACCACCTTTTATGGAACCGGTGAGACTTTTGTAAGCCTCATCGCTCAAGAATTCCCTGGCGGTGCGGGTAGTAAATACATTTTCCTGAAAAATGGCGGTGATTTTTTGGGATCCGTCAAGAGGCACTTCTGAAGTTTTGGTTGACAGATCGTTAATTGCTTTTACTCTTAACGATTCCATTTACAATAATTTTTAGAAAAACGAATGTAAGCGATAATTCATAATGGCGGAAAAAAAAGAGCTTTTCGCTTGTTTTTTTAGAAAAACTTATAGAATTTATTAAATTGGTAGGGATTTTTTATTAATTATCTATTTAAAACCCAATTAAAATGAAACATTATGGATAATTATAATGTTATTTGAAAATCCATGACCGGACTTTCTGTTGCAGGAGAGGATTACCCGAATACAAAAACAGGCTAACCATAAGAAAGGATATGGAGCGATACCTCACAATAGCGCCGGGGAATGGTACCACATAACCAATTGTTATAAGCTGACTAAGTCCGTAGAATATAAATAACCAATATATAGGATGATTTATCTGTTCCCTTCTGCGTGGACTAGTCAGGAAATAAATGAGGCCGGCGACCAAAAAAAGAACATCTATAGACGAGACAGACTGTAGCAGGTTCTTCCCTTCCCATGGATATGGGCGTAATGCAGTATTTGCAATGGCCTGCGGCAATATTGCCAGGAAACTTTTTGGCCCGGGCTTCAGGGTATCCAGGTGGTATCTTGTATTTCCTTTTAACTGGAAAAAGCTTTCCTGTGAGTGTCGGAAGGGTTCCGAAAACTGATAAGCCGGCGGCAAAAACAAACTGACAATAAAAACAAGACCCAGGACAAGATAGATATTCCTGAAATACAGGGCCGGGTTTTTTATTTTTTTCAGACTTAAGATATAGGCTACAAATGCGGGAAGAAAAACAATCAAAAACTGGTATCTTATCAGCAGTAGTCCTGTTAAACCACTAAATATTCCAAGCAAACTCTTCATATGGGGTTTTCGCGAATACGCCTTCCCGTTAAAAATAACTAGTGCCATAAACATTAGAAGAAGAGATTCTGCACGAATGCCACTGCACCAAAAAATAACAGAGGGGATAAAGAAAATTAATATAAAATTCATTCCGATTCTCAAAGGAAATTCATTCGCAAGAATCTTAAAAATCAATAAAGGTCCGGCAATAGTCAAAAATTCAAATAATAAAACATCGATATAATAATTTTTTCCGCTAAAAAGATTCAGAACTGCGAGGCCCTTTATCAAAAACCATCTTTCAAAATGTTCTATATAAAATCCAACTGCCTTCCAACCGTTATAACCAGATGCTTTTAGTGAAAGTTCCGGTAAAAACTCATGTATAAATTGAAAAGGATGTCTCAGTAAGACTCCGGTTTCAGCCTTCGATTCAATAAAATAATTCCAGGTATCATCACCGCCGTAGTAATGCAGAAATACCCATCCATAGAGGCAGCCCATCAGAACCTTGAAAATTATTACAGATGAAGTATGATAAATTGTAAATGGAAAAATTTTCCGCCTAATAATAATGTGCATCAATATCGTGCCGGTAAACAGGTAAAAGAAAAACAGAAAGTAGGTCAGCATCGGAACTTTACCTGATTTTG
>DATHPV010000717.1:0-12339 GCA_035483495.1 Puia sp. | reverse complement strand
TGTTGTTTAAATATGCGCAGGTAGTGAAAGATGCTTCACAGGGTTGTGTTACCGATGAAGCGTAACTGAAAGTGTGAGGGTGTGAGAGTGTGAGAGTGTGAGAGTGAATTCAAAACGGTCAACGCTTGCCCCGCGTTATGCGGGGGTCAATACTTGCCCCGCGTTATGCGGGGGTTAACGAACAATAAAGCAATTTTAAATAAGAAAATGTATGGAAACGCTAGAAGTGAAAGAAAATAAAACGGCAAAAGCAAAACATGCCATTCGGAAATTGTCCGGTTCAGCTGCTTTGCTGGAAGTATTTCTTTCAGAAAAAGTGGATACAATTTTCGGTTATCCGGGCGGAGCCATTATGCCGATTTATGACGCTCTATACGATTACCAGCAAAAAATAAATCATGTACTCGTTCGTCATGAACAGGGTGCTATTCATGCTGCACAGGGTTATGCCCGGACTTCCGGAAAAACAGGAATTGTATTTGCAACGAGCGGGCCGGGAGCAACAAATCTTGTAACCGGACTGGCAGATGCGATGATCGACAGTACCCCGCTCGTATGCGTTACCGGTCAGGTATATGCGCATTTGCTTGGAACAGATGCTTTTCAGGAGACAGACGTCATTAATATCACGACACCTGTTACTAAATGGAATTACCAGATTACAGATGCCATTGAGATACCTGCGGTACTGGCTAAAGCATTTTATATCGCTGCAAGCGGACGACCCGGACCCGTATTGATTGACATCACAAAAAATGCCCAGATCCAGGAATTTGATTATGAAGAATATAAACCAAGCGAACATATCAGGAGCTACAGGCCTAAACCAATTGTTCGGAAAGAATATGTGGAAAAAGCCGCGAAACTAATCAACGAAGCGAAAAAACCTTTTGTAATCTTTGGTCAGGGGGTAATTCTGGGTCACGCGGAAAACGAGTTTAAAAAATTCCTGGATAAATCAGGTATTCCTGCAGCCTGGACGATTCTTGGAATGGGCGCGATTCCTACAGATCATCCACTCGCAGTTGGAATGCTTGGTATGCATGGGAATTATGGGCCAAATGTGCTGACGAACGAATGCGATGTCCTGATCGCTGTGGGTATGCGATTCGATGATCGCGTTACTGGCCGGTTGGACAAATATGCAAAACAGGCTAAAATTATTCATCTGGATATAGATCCCGCAGAAATAGATAAGAACCTGAAATCTACTGTACCTGTATGGGGCGACTGTAAGGAAACCCTGCCTCTTCTCACTCAACTCGTGGAGAAGAGAACTTACCCGGAATGGTTACAAAAATTCAGGGACTTTCAAAAACAGGAAGACGAAAAATGCATATACCCTGAAATGCATCCCTCCACAGAGGTTCTCTCAATGGGTGAAGTTATTAACGCGCTCAATGAATTAACAGGTGGAAATGCCATTTTGGTTACAGACGTGGGTCAGCACCAAATGGTTACCTGCCGATACGCAAAATATAATCAGTCACGAAGCAACATTACTTCAGGAGGTCTTGGCACCATGGGATTTGCGCTTCCCGCTGCTATAGGAGCAAAATTTGGTGCTCCTGAACGACCTGTTATTGCAATCGCAGGAGACGGAGGTTTCCAAATGACCATTCAGGAACTGGGCACTATTATGCAGACAAACCTGAACGTTAAAATTATTATACTTAACAATGAGTTTCTGGGCATGGTTCGTCAATGGCAGGAACTTTTTAATGAGCGGAGATATTCTTTTGTGGACATTCAAAGTCCTGATTTTGTAGAAGTGGCAAAAGCTTATCGCATCGCAGGTGAAAAGGTTACTAACCGGAAAACGCTGAAACAGGCATTGAAAAATATGCTGTCTCATCCTGACGCCTATCTGCTTGAGATCATGGTAGGAAAAGAAAATAATGTTTTCCCAATGGTTCCGCAAGGTTGCAGCGTGAGTGAGATCAGGTTAAGCTGAAGAAAGTGTGAGAGTGTGAGAGTGTGAGAGTGTGAGGGTAGTTTTGGCACTCTCACACTCTCACACTTGTTCTCAGCTTTCTTTGGAATGCAGGAGACCGCCGATTTTTTCCTGTGCAGAATGGAGGAAGTCACTGCCTTTTGCCTGAGCTTCCGCTAAAAACTCTCCGCCTTTGGTTTTTATGGTTTCTCCCATGGCTGCCAGGTCGAGGTGTTCATGCATGGAAGCGGGAACTTTCTCTTTGATATATTCCATCATATGGTTGGCAGCATCTTTTGCCTGTTCTGCAGTCAGTCCTATTTTTTCCTGTAACGATTGAATAAGTGCGTTCATAAAAAAAGATTTAGACAGGTAATTTACCGAATTCCGGGATATTTAATCTTGCAATTCAATAAAAATCACAATCACTTATTATTTGGAGCTGGGTGTTAGTTTGAAAACAATGACCTCATGAGAGGCCAGGTCCCTCTCCAGCTTTTTGTCTGTTTTACCGGCGTCTTTTTTAAGCCATAAATCTCTCAGCGTGAAATATTGGTTGTCAAAATGAATTTCAAGCCCTGATTGCGGATCAGAAATATTCAGATCCTTCCAGTTAAGATTTAGTTTTTTTGAGCCCGTGGTACGATTAAAAAAACAAAACGCTACCTCGTTATTTTTTAAAGGCTTTACCCATAGCTCGAGACTATCTTCCATCATCATTTTAAATGCTGAAATGCCTCTCTCGTCCTGATCCACGGCAATCATTTCTTTGTTGGTAAGAATATCCCTGGTCTGCGGCGACATTTTTCGCAGATCATTACCCGCTGCGAGTGGTGCTGCCAGCATACACCACAAAGAAAAATGTGATTTGTCTTCATTGTAGGTCATTCCATTTCCCACTTCAAGCATATCTGGATCATTCCAATGATTGGGTCCGTTATATTTTCTGATGGGGATTTGTTTATCCAGAATACTCACTACAGACTGAGCCGTCCAATTGCCATAATCTTTATCGATAACAAAACTGGCCGTGATGTCTCCGGTAGTTCTGTACAGTTCTCCTACTCCGCCCGCCCAGAGCCAGGGTGTATGTCCGCCCCATTCACAAATGCTGAATACGATGGGTCTTCCAGTGGCTTTGAGAGCAGCACTCATCGTTTTGTAAGCCTCCGGAGTATTCAGACTGTCTGTATTACACCAATCATATTTTAGAAAGTCAACTCCCCAGGATGCATAAAGTCTCGCATCTTCGTATTCATGACCTCTGGTTCCGGGATAACCTGCACAGGTTTTAGATCCTGCACAATTGTAGATTCCAAATTTCAAGCCCTTTGAATGCACATAATCTGCAAACGCTTTCATTCCATGAGGAAATTTCACCGGATCTGCAACAAGACTGCCATTCTGATCACGTTCCATGGACATCCATCCATCGTCCAGAACAAAATACTGATAACCTGATTCTTTCATTCCTGAGCTCACATACACGTCAACCATTTCTTTAAGCATATCCTCGCTGATTTTCGTTTGAAATGTATTCCATGTATTAAATCCCATCGGAGGTGTGGGAGCAATTTGTCCGGTTAACATTTTACCTTGAGAAAATGCGCTGGTTAAAATTGCAAAAACAAATAATGATAAAAGAAGAGTTTTCGTACACTTCATGGTTGATTATTTAAAGATTGCAGAAAGTTAAGGTATTTAATTGCCCGTAAATATTTTAAGCCTCTCAAATATGCGATTGCTTTGCGAACCTATTTTATGCCTCGTCCTAAAAAGACTATACACTAAAAACCTGGTGTATGTCATCAAATTTGGACAAAAAGCGTCGATCATATCGAAGCTATGACAAGAGTTTTATTTTAGAGATTGTTAAGTCTATTGAAAGGGGAGTTCCCAGAAGTCACATAACCCGGGAGCATGGTGTCGCCAAAAGTAGTCTGGCAATTTGGATGCGGGATTACGGATCTCCTGCATATCATTCCAGTAAACAAGGCCATCTTAGCCAACAGGAAAAAAGATCTATTGTTCGGGCTATCGAGGAGGGTCGGATGACTATTTATGAGGCGAGGATAGCCTACTGGGTAAATTCCACGGTTACGATTACTAAATGGATCAAAGAAATCAACCGGGAAAATGCGGAACTTGTAACATCCAATGCAAGTCTTATGGCTAATAAGAAGCAAAATCAGCAACCTGATCCTGATGATAAAAAGGCGCTTGACGAAGCGCTCAAAAAGCTTGAAGAAGCGGAACTGAAAGTAAAAGCGTTAAATACGCTCATCGACGTGGCAGAAGAACAATTTAAAATTTCTATCAGAAAAAAAGCTGGTGCCAGGCAGTCATAAGGATGAAACAGGACTATCCCTATATCAGCAAGGAAGTTCTGTGCAGACTGTTTGGCAAAACAAGACATGCCTATTATGATCATCAGTGGCGCTGTCAGGATCAGAGCATAAAAGATGACATCATTTTGCATTTGGTTCATAAAATTAGAAATAGCTCTTTGCCGAGGTTGGGAACGCGTAAACTCTTAATCCAGCTCAAGCCAGACCTGGCCGCTCATCAAATACAAGTCGGCCGCGATTATTTATTCGATCTGCTTGAGGAACATAAACTCTTAATCAGGCGACGTAAAAGAAAAGTCTTTACAACCGACTCCAGACATTGGATGCGTAAATATGCCAACCTGACCAGGGACTTGATCATTACACGCCCCGAACAACTATGGGTCAGTGATATCACCTATATCAGAATGGGCAATCAATGGGGTTATTTAAGCTTGATCACCGATGCTTATTCCCATAAGATCATGGGTATCGGTTTTAGAAATGACTTACTAGCACTGGGTTGTTTGGAAGCTTTGCAAATGGCTCTTGATATTCGAAGTTACGGGCAGCATCCACTTATTCATCATTCAGACAGGGGTTGTCAATATTGCTCTAAAGAGTATGTTGATTTATTAAACGCACACCATATCGCCATCTCCATGACAGAACGAGGAGATCCTTACGAAAATGCTCTGGCCGAAAGAATGAACGGCATTATCAAAGAGGAATTTAATCTTTACAGCAGCCAGGAGAATTTTGAGAACACGTACCAGCGCATTTTAAAAAGTGTAACCGTTTATAATGAAATCAGACCTCATGGCAGTTGCGATGATCTAACGCCTTGCCAGGCACATAAAAAAGAAGGAGAATTAAAAAAAACATGGAAAAATTATTCAAAATACAGGATACAAAAACAAATCCAACATTACATTGAAGAGGCGGGGCAGCTCCCTCCACAGAGCAAGCCCCCGCCTCTTCTTTTTGACCTGTCAAATAAAAAATTACCTTTATTTGTAGATAGTGTATAATCTTCTCAGGATTTATTTACTCACCTGTATAGTTTTTTCCGGACGAGACATTATATAGGAAGAATCGTACACCTATGTATCGATTCCGGACAATCTGGTACAAAATTGTCTGGGCAATCCATTGTTTATCAATTAAATGCCCGGTGGCATACATTAGGTTATGAATTAGTAAAGAAGATTACCACATATGCTAAAAAGCTATCTTAAAATCGCCTGGAGAAATCTGATGAAGAATAAGGTTTTCTCCTTTATCAATATTACCGGGTTAACGATCGGCATAACCGTATGCATGATGATCTTTCTATTCATAATGAATGAATTCAGTGTAGACAATTTTCATAAAAATGGAGATCTGATATACCGGGTTATGCGGGGTTATGACAAATCAAAACCGAGGGTCGCTTATTTATCAGGACCCTACGCGCCAGCGCTTATAAATGATTTCCCCAATCAGATTAAAAAAGTAATTCGTATCGGAGTAAATGACGATCTGGTTACATTCGGGAATAAAGCATTCCATGAAAAACACGTTTATGATGCAGACGAGGATTTTTTCACCTTTTTCAGTTTTCCACTGCTTATCGGGAACCCTCAAACAGTACTTAAGGAGCCGGGCAGTATCGTTCTTACAGAAACCACTGCGAAGAAATATTTTGGAACCGCCGGGAATGCCATGAATAAAATAATGGACGTGGACAAGTCGCTGCATTTAAAGGTTACCGGAATAGCAAAAAACCCACCTTCCAATTCCCATCTTTCTTTCGACCTGGTGATTCCTCTTTCTAATTATTCTCATCAGGATGGTTTTAACGTTTGGATAAACAACAATTACTTCACTTACGTACTCCTGGACAAACAATCCAGTAAAGAAGTCGTTGAGAAACAATTACCGGCCTTTATAGAAAAATATATGGGTAAAGACATGGCCGCGTATGGATTCCATTTTGATCTCGCCCTCACGCCATTAAAAGATATTTATTTTGAAAATCCATCTGTATTTGACAATGTGAAACATGGTGATAAAAAAGTAGTATATATTTTTCTTTCCATAGCCGTTCTGATTCTGCTCATCGCTTGTATAAATTTCATGAACCTTTCTACAATCCGTGCTGTGGAACGTTCAAAAGAAGTGGGTCTCAGAAAAGTAATGGGCGCTTTGAGAAATAATCTTGTCTGGCAATTTATCGGAGAGTCGATATTACTTACCTGCATTTCATGCGCACTCGCCATTGGTATCCTCCTATTGGTTATGCCTTTTTACAATCAATTACTCGGATATGATTTAACGGTTTCCTGGAATTCCTGGCCCATTTATTTATTCCTTGTCTCAGTAATTATCATTGCAGGTTTTCTTGCAGGAAGTTATCCTGCTTTTTTCCTTTCTGCTTTTTCACCAATCCAGGCTTTGAAAGGAAAACTTAAACTGGGCAAAGGGGGTTCTGTTTTCAGGCAATCATTGGTTGTTCTTCAATTTAGTATTTCTGTTTTCCTTATTATCGGCACGTTCGTTATTATGATGCAGATGAAGTATGTCAAGAACAAGGATCTTGGTTATGATGAATCACAGACATTGGTTGTACCCATTGACAACGACGATATTTATAAACACCGCCTCATTTTTAAGAATGAGTTGCAGGCACAGCCAGGTATTAGTTCAGTTTCTTTGATGTCGGGTGAACCGGGTGGTTTTTTTGACATGTTCGTTTTTAGTGCCCAGGGCAAAAACGGTGAAAATTTTAAAATCAGAACAGAATTTGCGGATTTCGAATATGTAAAAACCCTCGGCTTGAAAATAATAGCCGGCAGGGATTTTTCGTCTTCCTTTCCAACCGATACAGCCAACGCCGTGTTGATAAACAGAACTGCGGCCGGAGTCCTGGGATGGACACCCGAAGAAGCAGTAGGAAAAGAAATCAAAAATAATTTCAGAGATACATCTTACCGCAAAATTGCAGGCGTTGTTGAGGACTTTAATTTTCTTTCCCTAAAAGAAAAAATGGACGGTCTTGTAATTGCGCCAAATGACGACCGAAGAGTTTTCTGTATTAAAATAAAACCGGGAAATATTCCCTCGACAATTAAAACAATCAGTGACATCTACAGTAGTGTAGCACCGGTTTATCCATTTGAATTTAGTTTTCTGGATCAGAAATTTGATAAATTGTATAAAACTGATATCAGGCAGCAGACGATACTTTCAGTTTTTTCAGGACTCGCCATATTTATTGCCTGCCTTGGATTATTTGGTCTGGCTTCTTTTACAGCTACGAAAAGAACAAAAGAGATTGGAGTACGAAAAGTATTGGGTTCTTCAACCGGAAATATCGTTTTTCTGTTGTCCAGAGATCTTCTTAAGCCCGTGCTCATAGCAACCTGTATAGCGATTCCCGTGGGGTATTCAGCTATGAATAGCTGGCTGAATAATTTTGCTTACCGCACTCCTCTTCACTGGTGGGTGTTTGTACTTGCGGCAATGATTACCGTAATCATCGCATTGTTCACAGTAAGTTTTAAAGCTTTAAAAGCGGGACTGGCAAACCCAACAACAAGTCTTCGTTCCGAGTGACCTGGTCTTCCTCCAATTATTCGGGATATTTCTTGTCGTCGATATATTGCACAAGGGCGAGCAGACTTTGTTCATTCATGTCATTTTCATGATCATCGAAAAATTGTTTAACCAGGACAGACTCTTCCTTCAGATCTTTTCGAACTGAATTTTCTTTAAGCGTAAGTTTTTTATAACTCGTATTACCGGGATAGGCCAGATAGTAAACGTAGGAATCATCAAATTCATCGTAGTTTTTACCCTTGGATGAATATCCGTCTGTTGTATAGTCTGCCCAGGAGAAAGTTGTAACCAGTCTTTTATATAGAGAATAACCCTTTGCAGATTTAATGATTGGTATCAAATAAAATTTACTGCTTATCCACGGAATTTTTTCAAAATCATAAGCCTTATTGGTATCAAAAAGTTCAAACCTCTTGATAGAGTCTATCGTATAATACCATATTTTGTCCACGCCGTTTGTCAGGTATACTACACTTTGTATCTTATCAAAATTCAGCAACACATATTCGTTTGAATCCGGAATATGATGATGATTTTCGAGTTCAATATATCCTGTTACCCAGTTTTTGGTTAAATATGGACTGCCAACCGGTTTCTCCTTTGTTATAAGGTGAGGTAAAGCGTTGGGATCCGTATTTTTAAAAGTTGGCAGTTGGGGAACTGTTCCTTTTTGAGCTTCTACCTGGCAAAATAGTACCAACATGCATAGGGCAATGCAAAAACACAATCGTTTTCTTTTTTTCGACGCAGCTTCCACTAGGCTGATTTTTTTACACAGCGGAAACCCACGTGGTTTGAAGAAGATCTGTATTCCCCTTTACCACGGCTTCCTACCATGTAACGCGTACAATATTGATCAGTGCACAAAAATGATCCTCCCCTTTGTACCTTCTTTTTTTGTCCCGGCTCACCCGGATCATAAGAATCTTCGGGCCCTTTCGGATTAACACTGATTTTATTTTTTGCCAGTGTTTGATAATAGTCGGCCCTATACCAGTCGCTGCACCATTCCCATACATTTCCAGCCATGTCATATAACCCGTATCCATTGGGAGCAAATTGCTCTACCGGTGCAATCCCTATAAAACCATCTGAGCCCAGGTCCATCGAAGGAAACTTCCCCTGATAAGTATTGGCCATCCACTTATCATTCAATTTAAATGTGTTTCCCCAGGTATATAGCTCACCCGTTTTTCCTCCCCGCGCAGCAAATTCCCATTCCGCCTCTGTGGGTATTCTTTTTCCTGCCCATTTCGCATATGCTTCCGCGTCTTCTTCGGCAATATGCACAACAGGGTAATTTTCTTTACCAATAATATCAGATCCCGGACCGGTCGGATGCCTCCAGTTAGCTCCGTGCACATAGTTCCACCAATTATAGCTATTCGATAAATCGGAGGTTTCTTTAGGCGTAAATACAACAGACCCCGCAACGAGATTTTCTTCGGGCGCATCCGGAAATTCCTGTCTGGTGGGTTTAGTTTCTGCAACAGTAACGTATCCGGTCGCTGTAACAAAAGCAGCAAATTCCTTATTGGTCACTTCTGTCTGGTCCATATAAAAGCCATCGACTTTAACACGATGAACAGGTCTCGCGTCTCCCATTCCTTCATGACCACCATCCATCATGCCGATTGGATTCACACCGCCCATGCTGAATTCGCCACCGGGTATCCAAACCATTCCATCCGTTTTTTTAACAGGTTCTTCTTTCACGCTGATTTCCGTTGGTAAAAATTCAGCTCCTCCGCCGGACATATATAAAGCACTGTCCTGCACCGGAAGACCCGTTGCTGTACAGGAAACTGCTCCCGATATTTTTTCCTTATCTATTTTACTCACGGCATCTTTTGCAGAGTCAGGTTGCCTGCAGGAAACAAAAAAAATAATCAGCATACCTGAAATCAAATGTTCAGGTTGCAGCAATCGAAATATTAGCGAGTTCGGTTTCATTAAATTTCTACTATAAAATTATACAATATAAGACAAGTAAAGGAGTATAAGAGTATAGGAGTATAAGAGTATAGAAAAAGCCATGCAAACAAATCTTTACATGGCCTCCATTTAGTTAATATTCTGAGAAACTAAAAATCCCTGAGAAGATTGCTATTGACCCATCATGTCCCACAATTTGCTCAGATCCGGATTCAGTATGATCTGAATACGGCGATTTTGTGCCCTTCCTTCTGCTGTACTGTTATCCGCCACCGGATTATATTTACTTCTTCCGCCAGAAAGTAACCTGGCAGGATCAACACTATACGTATCTCTCAAAACGCGTACGATACTATTGGCCCTTTCAGTACTCAATGACCAGTTGTCTGCGAAACGAGCATTATGAATCTTAAGCGTATCGGTATGGCCGATCACATATATCTGTACTCTTGGATAATTATTCAAAACAGAAGCCAGTGGAGATAAAGCATCTTTGGATTTTTTGCCAAGAGTGGCGCTTCCCTGTGGGAAAAGTAAGGACTCCGGCAGTGAGACATACAAAAATCCGTTTTTGAATTCGACGTTAATACCCGAATCAGCAAGAGAAGACAATCCTGCAATAATTTTTTCCCTTATTTCTCTCAGCGATGTGCCTTGTTCCGCAAGTGCTGCATTCAGCATTTCCTGCCTGGCTTTCAGATCATCCTTTAATTGACGGTATGCCATCGCATCCTTACTGAGAGATGCGTTTTGGCTGGTAAGAGTTGAAATCTGATTGTTCAGATCTGCTATCTTGGCATTATTTGCATTGGTTGTGTTGGTTAGATTTGTATTGCACGATGTCAGATCAGATTGCAATTGTTGAATTTGCGTCTGTGCAGCCGCAAGTTCTTTCTTTGCTTTACATGAACTCATCGAGATCACAACAACCAGTAAAATACCGGAGATTAATTTTAATTTCATAACTAAGATTTTAAGTTGTTTTTTATCAGGATTTCAAAATTCGGCTAATTATTGTTACAAAGCTGACATATGTCAGTAAGGTTGATGATGTAACAGTTAAATAACCTGAAAATGACAGTGAAAGAAATTTATCACTGTTTGAGTATTGACCAGTGCGCATTCCGCAGTTTCCAGCCATTTAAGCTCTTCTCTGCTACCGCACTGAAGTAGCCGTTCGCATAAATTGATTTTCCCGATGAATCTTTAAGTTCTTCGCGAAAACCAGATGCCACTGAGGCGAGATTAAACGATAATGGATCAATCCGAAGCTGATCCCAATGCAGCGTTATCTGCACAAATTTCTTTACCAGAGTATCATTTATAAATTTCCCGGCAGCCTGATAGTTTTCAAAAGTAAGTGACCCTTCGGAAGCCATGTAGAATTCCGGACTATCTTCAAAATAATCCAGCCATGCAATTGGACCCCTGTCAGATAAATCTCTTGTCAAATGATCGGTCATTGCTCTCACGCTGTCTTTAATAAGCTCAATATCTGCTGTATTTAGCACGGTATTATTTGCTCTGCAAGAAACAAATAGAATGGAGGAAAGCAACAGATATTTCATTGACTAAACGCCTGGTTTATTTGATACAATTTTAATTAAATGTCCATTCCTGGAAACAAAAAGCAAGTTATTATTTACAGCAGGCAATCAGAATATTATATTCTCAAAGGCCGTTCAATTTAATTAACCTGTTACCCTCCATAATCATGTAGATTCCATAAGAAGAAGTAGCCAGCGCTATTCCAATACCTACAAAAGACTGGACGGTATCTGACGCCATCGCTTTATTCAATACAAAAATAATTCCGCATACAGCAATAAGGGTTGCCCAGGTAGCAAGCCAGTAGTCTATTTTACGTTTGAATATTTTTGCCATCGGATAAAAATGTAAAGCAACTACCAATGCGATTGCAGGAATTATTAAATCGGAATGTCCAAGATAGATAACGATATTCACGGCAAGGAAAATTCCCAAACCTTCTGCTCCGAAAATAATTCCAAACCATTTGCCCATCCTTTTCTTTTCTGCTGCGTCTTCGGGAGATACAGCGTCAGGAAATTTTTTGGAGATTTTGAAAAACCGGATACTGTTCACTACAAACAAAATGATAAGAAATAAAAAACTGATCAGGACAAACCTGAATATACTGGTTGGCATCCCGCCATATGCGATTCCTGACCAAAGGCCGGTAAAAAAAGCCATCATTAAAAGACCTGTTGCAATGCCTCTTAATGCAGAAGCTGGAATTATATGTTGTTTTTTGGATATATCTGTAGCGTTTTCATTTTCTGCTTTAATAGAAATTTCCATTTTCACTTTTTTGTGAAGTTAAATTTATTCACTGTGAGCGAGATTCATATAAGTTAATGTTCCGATCACAGTAAAGTGTTACCTTTCCAGGCGGTTGAATAATCACGTCTGTAAATAATATTCAATATAAGACCCGCCGGGTTCAAAACATCATATCAAATCTAAAACTTCATTGTATGACAAAAACAACAAACATCCTGCTCGTGCACGGCGCATGGGCAGACG
>DATHPV010000716.1:0-8829 GCA_035483495.1 Puia sp. | reverse complement strand
ACGTTTGGTTCGGCGGATATTAATAGATTTCTAGGTGCAATTGGACTCAATAATGTATTTAATTTGGGCAGAGTTTCACCAGGTTTCTACGTTCAACTAACCGCCCTTGAGAATAATTCCAATGTGACTCAAAGGCAAACTCCTAAACTTTCTACTTTAAATGGCCACACTGCCAATCTAAGTATTGGCAACACTCAGTATTATTCTATTTCTACTCAGAATGTGATTGGATCATTAACTCCCCAGACTGTTGTAACGCAGCAATTTATACCAGTTTCGGCAGATTTAACAATTGATATAACACCATTTGTTGCCGGTGATGATGAAGTGACAATGAATCTTAATGTAAGTATATCAAACTTTACCTCGACGTCGACTACCGTAAATCAACCGCCACCCACTTCAACAAGTAAATTCAAATCGATTTTGCGCGTGAAAAATGAAGAAATGATTGTTTTAGGAGGAATTGAAAGAGACACTAAAAGCGAATCTGGATCCGGAATTCCGATTCTTTCCAGAATTCCTGTGTTGAAATGGATCTTTAGCAGTAGGTCTAAATCAAATAGTAAAGTGGTTTCTATTGTCTTTATTAAACCAACTATTATTTATCAATAGATGTTTAGTCGTTTAAAAGACAGATTATTGCAAGTTAATAATGCTACAGGAATTGAAATATTTATTTCTTCAACTGATGATTATATTATCAACGCCGTTGAAATTAAAGTGTTTAGGAATAAGGTCACCAAAGAAAGGGAATATTTTAGTAATTCTATTAGAGACCTAGCTAAAAATACTCCATTAGATGTTCCGGTAGCAGTTTCGATAACAGGTAAGGGTATCCTTACCAAGAAGATATCTGCTACTGAATTTTCGGGAAATTATTTTGATTTATTATTTCCGAATGCAAATCCAAATGACTTTCAAGTCTCTTTTAATAAGTCAGGGGACTCGGTTTGGATATATCTCATAAGAAAAAATCTCCTTGCCGATATTGTCTCTGAACTTACTGATCATGGATTTATTATATTAAACGTCTCAATAGGAATTTCCGCGCTTGAGAACATTTTACCATTTATTGATTTAAATGACATTCCGGCAATTAGTACTTTGTCTTGTATAGTTAGATTAAAAATGGTCAGTAAAAACATTCAAGTTGAAGTTGAGGAAGAGGTCGATATTCACAATATAGTTGAATATAACATCGGCAATCAATATATAAAATCCTCGATATTGGTTGCTTTTTCCAGCATATTATCATTGGTTACATCTGGTATTTCTGCACTCCCTATTTTAGATAGTCGGTTAAAAGATGTGAGAATTGAATTTATATATTCACAGTATTATAAGAAATTAGGATGGATAGCGACGATATCGGTTCTAATACTACTTGTAGTTAATTTTTCTATTTATATCCATTATTATAAAATAAATCAGGAACGACAGATTTCAGAAAACGTTTCAAAAAGGTTCCTATACGATCAAAAGAAATCTTTGGATGAATTCAATTCTAAATCTGAATTCCTGAGACTAAGTGGATGGTTAAAGCCGCAAAGAGTCAGTTATTTTGCAGATCGGATAGCATCGCTTGTTCCTGAAAATACAATGCTTACAAATATGCAAGTATATCCTCTGAGAGAGGGACAAGTTCAAAGTTCAGATGAAGTTCATTTCAAAATGGATACAGTGATTATAAATGGAATTTGTGAAGATCCGGAAAATTTGGCTGTCTTTCTAGGTAATTTAAAGAATTCAATATTTGTGGAGTCGGTCGTGATTAAGGAATATTCCTATAAAAAAGAAAAGAAAAAAGGTTATTTCAACTTAGAAATTATTTTAAAGTGAAGAGCAGGTACACATATAAGAGGAAATTTCAGTTTTTAATTGCCTTATTTATCTTAACGGGAATTCTTTTTTACAGATTTTCAATAAAGACAACCTTCAGTCAAATTAATCAATATGAGGAATTTAGAAAAATTGAAGATCAATCAAATTTGACTGAAAGTAGGAATTACAAACTTATGAGTGACTCTTTGCAGGTTATTCTTGATAAATATGTTTTGGATACGTTGCACCCTGATAAAAACTTGGTTTATTCTATAAGTTCTTATTGTCTTGATAGTGATCTTTTAGTGGTGAACTATAAACCTTTTGCTCATACTGTAACGGGAATTCAAGTATCGACACGACAGGTGATAGTAGAGGGAAGTTTTAACCACTGTGTGGATTTAATCTACTATCTCGAACATATAAAAGGGATTGGTAGGGTGGAATCGGCTAAATTTTGGACTATCTCGGATAATAAGGATAAGGAAATTCGATTGAATTGCAGTATATATATACAAAATATAATCAATTTGCAAGATGAGAGACCTTAGATCCACCGCTATTTATTTAGTTATTTTGATTTGCTTATTGTTATCAAGTTGCGATGAGGTATTTGAACAAAATCTGAATAATCAATCAGTTATTTTGGATACGCCGACTGATAGCCTTATTTCGAATAATCGTTCAGTCATTTTTTCGTGGAACCAAATGGACGCTTCAACGTTGTATGTTTTGCAGCTTGCGAGCCCTGGATTTGATTCCACAAGTTCAATTTTACTGGATACAACTATTAGTCAAAACTTTTATCTAGGCTCACTGGATTCAGGTTCTTTTCAGTGGAGGGTTAGAGCTTACAATTCGTCATCTTCAACTCCATTTTCTTTGCCAAGAAAATTAATTCTTCAATAAAATGTTTGGTTTTGAATAATAAGAATCTGAAATATTTTTTATTTTCCATTGTGATTATAGTGTGGGGGCTCATAATATTGAGTATTATTAAGAGCTTGTCGTCCCAAAAGGCTGCACGTGATGAAGCGAAACTACAAATCCATCATGCGCAAAATTATTTTGTTGACACATTTATTTTGATACAAGATTATCCTGATCCTTTTTTACCATCCAATGATTCTTTGGATGCGCAGGATAGAATCTCCAACGTTTCAAATAGAACTAATCCTCCTATTGTGTCTGAAGATTCTCTCTTCAGAATTAAGATAAACAAATCGGTTAAATTGAATGGGGTTATTAAAAGTTCTGGAGATAAAAAAATGATTGGAATGATAACTATAAATGGAAAGGAATATGTGGTTAAATCGGGTCAAATTGTAGAAGATGTTTTAATAAGTAAAATTACGAAAGACGCCGTAATGATAGTGGTGAATAAAAGGAAGTTTAATATTGCAAGGAGCACCGATTAAATTTGAAATAAAACTTATTTTTAAATGCGTTGCAACATTTTTTCTAAGAGACAAAAAGTAGCAATTATCTGATAGTAGAAAATGGATAATGATTTTCGTTTTGCAACACTTTATTTTCCTTTGCACATGTTGTGAAGACAGTCTGGTTTGCTGACAAATAGAAAGTTTAGGGACGGTATTCTTCAAAACTATCGCAAACGATTCTTTCATGTGAGAATTTACGCTGACCCATTCGAATATTCACGTTGCGGAGAACGGAATTATCTATTCCATTTATCAAGGTCTCTTCTTTTGTTTCCAGAGTTTATTAAGAAATTTATTGAAGTTTTATATCGGAAATCAGTATTTGAAGACGGACCTTTTTCTTTAAGATATACCGGCAACATGGTTGCAAACCTGCACACAAGTATAATGAAGAGAAGGTATTTCTTTATCCTGGCACTCCCAAAATTCGGGGTGGCAAACTAAGGTTTGTTTATGAATGCAATCCCATCGCATGTATTCTCGAAGTCGCAGGTGGCATGGCTGTCAGCAATAAAGAAAATACTCTTCAGATAAAACCGGATAATATTCACCAGAGCATTCCCTTTTTTTCGGGAAGCTCAAACATGGTCAAAGAATTCAGAGTATGCGAACGCTGATTTCCGATCGTGGCATCAGCGGCCCAACCTCGCCACCTCCATCGGTGTTACCCCCGACGTATGCACCTGCCTCTAAAGGCTCGAATCAGGATTACTGTAATAAATGTAAATACATTTATTTGATTAGTTATCATACAAGTTTAATAATCTGATATTTGTATACTACTTGACTGATAGCCCCAAAATCTAACGAACCTCATGGCTGCCAAAGAAAAAATACCGGTAATGGTTTACCAGCTGAATCTATCTAGATTTCCAGAAGAGTATACGTTTCCCGACGTCGTAGAGGAAATCATTAAAAAAGCGAACAAGAAAGGAGATGGATTGACACGAGAAAAGCTTCGAAAGAAGCCATACCAGGGATTTGAGGTAAGTATTTTCTCTTCAGTTAAAAGAAGTCCGCCCAAATGGTCTGATTTTATCCGTGGTTCATTGGATCCGGCCTCCCTTTTGACAAAATGCAAGAACACGACCCATTCGTTTGTATGTTTTATCGGCTTCGGCGGACTTATTTTCGCTATCACAGGTGGCCTCGGAAGTTTTTCTATCAGTTATTACACCGCGGATGACTTCGGGCTGGAGATTTTGGTTCGGTTGTTCGAGAAAAATAGTAAAGTGATTAAGTCCATACAGGACCGGGGGGTATCTGGCATTGTGCTGGGCCAGACAAAATTCTACCGGGGAGATCAAAGGCTCTCGGATGAAAATCAGTTTGGTAAAATATTCAAACAGGTGAATGCTGAGTTAAACAAAAAGATTCTCACAACGACATTCGGATTTTCTCCGCTCGACCTGTCGAGGGATGTGTCTGGCTGCATGGCAAAATCATCTTTTCAGATCAGTAAGGCCATCAATTTTGATACGCTATTGTCGCTGATCAAACGTTTTACCGTCATACTAGCCGAGGAACCCAAATTTGCATTGAATAAAGTACAGATTATCTCTAGAAGAAGTCCAAACAATACGGCTTTGCTGAACGATCTGGCGATAAAATTTATTGAGGATCTGTATCAGGAATGTAAAAAAGATCATCCGGCTCCGGATCTAGATTTCTGTCACAAGGATTTTGAAAAATATTTGTCGGCCAGTGACTTCCTCATCCCATTGGCAGATAACGCCAAAATTAAACTACACACGCCTCCTGATTTATTGGAGATCATCCGTGAAATCAGAAGGCACGGTCAATATCTGGATGACGATGTCGATTTTTTCAAGCACAGTCTTTTAAAAAGGGAACTATTCACATTTGATGAAAACGGAACTCGGCTCACACAGGACAATATTATGAATCACTTGCATGGGGAACTGGAATTCAAAGGCTCGAATTACTTCCTGGTGGACAGCGAGTGGTATCAAATTCTGCCGGAATTTATAAAAGAACTCAACAAGGAATGTACAGACATTCTTGACGAAATCTGGGAGGATCAGCTTATCCCGGAATCTTTCGATATTAGCAAAGGGGAGGGGAAATTCAATCAGCAGTTCATTGGCAAACCGGGCTGGCTGGTTTTTGATACGGTTGTACCGGAAAATATAGAATGCTGCGATATGCTCCAGTATGATGATGTTACCGTAAATCTCGTACACGTGAAAAAAGGATTTAATAATTCCATCCGCGACCTGACTTCCCAGATTCTGTTGGCCGCCAAAAGACTAGAAGATGATATAAAATCTGGTTTCAAATACATTGACGAAGTGGAACGGCTTACGAAGCAGAGCATCAAAAGCAAAAGCGAGATGATCAGAAAACTGGCTGGCCAGGCTTTTCCCGCAGGAGGTTTGAAGAAGATAATGGCAAGGAAACATAAAAACATATCTTTTTGCCTGGCTTTTGTTGATATCGCTGCAGAGAATCGGATTCTCAAAAACAATGTCCAAAAGTTCCAATCCAATATCGCCAAATATTCATTGATAGAACTGCGCCAGCAGATTCGTGCGATGGGTTTCGACTTCAAAGTCATTCAATTAAATCGCAACTTAGAACCTGCAAAATAAAGTATGTTGGTACTTTGGGAAAACCAACTCCATCGTCAATAGAATTAGAATTATGAATGAAAATCGCTTTATGTTAGATCCCAAAAACGGCAACGATTGAGGAAATGCAAACGTTGATTCGGACAGGTATGAATCAACCGGAATTTATTTTAATGAAGGAAGAATATGACGAATTTATTGCACAAAATGAGAAAGAAGAAAATATCCGAAAGGAGATAATCGAAATCATCGGGCCTTTATATGATGTTTACAATGATAAGTTAGATAGGGAAAGCGAAAAAAGAAAGGCGGAAATTATGGATCTTGGAAATTACATCCGTTTTTCTAATAGAAAAATGGAAATCTTGAATTTATCTGAAGCACCGGACTTTGTAGCACTGATTGATGGTGTGAAAACCGGCATTGAGCTGACTAGGATCTTTGATGCCGGGAAATTCGAAGTGATTGGAATACTTGAATCCATAATAAAAAGAACAGCCAGCACATTATTGGAAAAGTATCAGGACGCTAAATTCCTGTTTAATATATATTTCACAAATTATCCGATTTCTTCATTAAAGCGTGAAGGTCCAGAACTGTTGGCGGAATATATTGGGAGTATGATTGAAGGAAAGAAAATGGAGCTGCCGACATTTTTCAGTCGAGTAACTATGTCTGCGCAAAATGAACTGCAGCTCGCATTGGCAGACAACTTCGAAATCAGGGACATCGATACATCGGCTTTTTGACAATCTTATTAAACAGAAAGAGGATAAAATCGAAAAGTATGTTCAAAATTCGGGTTGTCAAAGACAGTGGTTGCTGATTTTACTGGAGGGTTCAAACAGCCGGGCAAACATGCAAATAGATCCCGCACTTCTTCCCAAGCGGGATTTTAAATTTGATAAAATAATAGTATTTAACATTTTTAAGCAGATTGCCATTGAAACGCTAAAGTGATCAAATAGAATGTAGTTATGATTCAGGAAATAAATTTAAAAGGGGTGTGGTGGAAACCAGATACTGAGGAAAAGCTATCGGGGGTTTTAATATATAACATTAACCACAGGTGTTCATTTACCATCAAAATATTTATATGACATATTAATAAAATCCCTAAATTCTGAAGGGTATGATTTTTGAACATCTTGACTTTCCCAATATGATTTGTGCGGACCTATAAGGTCTTCTAAATCGATAAAAGAATTTATTTTTACAATATCATATTTATAGTACTCGGAAACATTTTCTGCGAAATTGAAAACATATTCACAATATGTTTGATACCTTAGTGAGCTATCATTAAAAGGGTTTTGAATCCTATCCCACCGTGAAATATAAGTCGAGTCCTCTAAAAAAGGGAATTGAAGGTTTATATCCAATATTTTATTTAGGTTTTCATTTAAGCGAAATTTTTCATCTGCATTATATTGTTTTTCAATTTCAGTCATCTGCTTTTTAAACGTATAAATAACTACGGCTGAAGTAAGAGTAGCCGAAACTAGTGCCGAAATGATGGCAACATATACCTGATTTAAGAATTCCCGCTTTTTTTGCGAAGTCATTCATAAAGTTAAGACATGAGATCCGAATACTCCGAAGACAGCGTGCACCCAAACAAAGCGGGCTACGAGATTATGGAAATATAACAGAGCATATAATTGGAAAAGTTATAGGTAAGAAATAAAAGAGATTTTGCCATCCGTAATGATAAAATGTAATTTTATATCATAAAATTATATTGTCAAGAAAATTTAAATCCATTCGCGTAACGGATAAAATTCCTCCTGTAGGCAGAGAAATATATTTCATGGCTAAACGGATCGATGATTTTGATTCCGATGGAAGCTTCTTACTTGCGACAATGAGGGTTTATAAATATTACCTTCCTTCATATAAACAACATTATTATGAATCAATGAAATCAATGGAAGATTTATATACCGCTGTAAACCTTGCTAATATTTTACGTTCCGAAAATATAGAATTGCCATATATACCTATAGTTTCTATTGATTTTGAATGTTTCAAATCGATTTATGATACTGATATCGATGGGATCGTTCCCATGCCTAGTCATAATGACAGGTCCTTGGGCCGACATGCTGTACAAGTTATAAACGTCGATAAGGATAGTAGTTCAATAATGTTTCCTAATTCCTGGGGCAACAAGTGGGGAAAGGATGGTTTTGGCTTTTTGTCATCTGATTATCTAAACCGATATCTCAAAGAGATTTGTTTTGCCATGGACGCAAGTGTTGGAATCGACGATGAGAAAATAGAAAGAATTAAAAATACACAGGATTGTAATGAGATAGCGGGCATCTGGATGGAAAAAAATGAAAAAGATAGCATAGATACTGACCTAAATGGAAAAAAGTTAAATATAGTCTGGTACTCTCTAAGGAATATGTCCGGTTCGTTTGTAGAAATTTTTGATCTTAGAACTTTTGAAGGACAGCGACTGGGTTGG
Organism: Puia sp.; assembly: GCA_035483495.1. Lineage (GTDB taxonomy): Bacteria > Bacteroidota > Bacteroidia > Chitinophagales > Chitinophagaceae > Puia. The sequence goes on along the minus strand of DATHPV010000716.1, from coordinate 499 downwards.
GCTCATTTAACACACTCTCATAATGATGGAGATACGGTTAAAAAAAGTTGTATAACTGAGTTATTCATTTGGCCGACATTTCGTAAAAAGGGATACGGTACCCTTCTTGAAAATTATTGTGTTGAAAATGCCCTGAGAATGGATTCGAGTATTTTACAAATTTCATTATATGAGATGGATGACCTAAAAGGGATTGATTCTCCGGTAAGATTATTTGCTTCTAAACTGGGGTATGTTTGTATTTTGAAACCAGAAATATTGCCATGTATAAATGGTTTTGCAGAAAAAAAAATTTAGATTATGGAAAAAATAATTATTCTAAGTAAAAATTCAGGGATAGTCTCAAAAGATGAACTAAGCGGTTTAGCCCTTGGTTTAAAAGGTAAACTTAATAATAATATTGAATTTTCAACTCCAAAACAATTAGGTACACAAGTAACATTGCATGATGTAATTGAGATCTGGCTTGTTTTGGATAGATTAGGGAAAACAGAAACGG
>DATHPV010000715.1:0-6890 GCA_035483495.1 Puia sp. | reverse complement strand
GTTTGCGTGACTGGTATTCTCAATTTCACAGCCCGCAACATTCCGAAACGCTTTACAATTTCTAACGACTGCACTATCGGTCTGTCCAACATAAATTCCCGCGTCGGAAGAACCTTCGGCATAACAGCTGTCAATTAAAACCTGATGGCACATTACCGGATAAATCGCATAGCCCCCACTGGTAGAATCTGAATTCTTCCAGGTTGCGTGCAGATTGAGAATGTCAACATGATCGCTCTTGCTGATCTTAAGCAAATCACCCTTCGAATCGCGGATCGTCATATCCCTGATGGTAAAAAACTTCGTATCAGTGACCCGAATCCCTTCGCCACCCTGACTTTGAAGCGAAAAGTCCAAAATAGTTTTATCCGGACCATCTCCACGTATTTGAATATGTTTCAATAACGCAAGACTCAGATTATCAAATTTGTATATTCCCTCTTTGAGGTGGATTTCTGAACTGTCTTTTAATGAAAGAAAGGCCTCGACTATTTTAGCTTCATCGCCAGGAGAGAATTCAAGCGTAGTGTTGAACTCTTTTGCTGCAGACGTCTCAGATTGGTTACATCCTGACCAAAAAAAGATACCGGCGATAAAAAGTCCTGCCAAGAATTTACGTGTATTGTTTTTAAAACTCGCAATATATTTTGTGGTGAATTTCATTTTATTATTTTTATATTCTGTTGATACGGGATTAAAATACATTGTAAGCATAGGTTACATAATAGACGCCTCCGATATTCGGATTACCCACAGCCGTTGAATAGTATTTGTTCGTAAGATTGGTAGAACCCAGTTTGAACATGGAATGAATCGAAGGCATTTTGTAACTGACCTGAGCATCCAATACAAACGAAGCCGGTACGGTTCCATTGGCGAAATTACCGGATACCACATAAAAAAATGCAGGTTTATAACGCATCGCCGTCGTAAAGGACCATCTTTTCCCATTTCCAAAACCCGTATTGGAAAATTCAAAATTGATATGGTAACTGGGCGTATTAAAATTGTTCACCTGGCTGTTATTTCTGTTCTGCATAAAATCAGAAAAATAGTTTGCCTTTACCAGGAAATTTTTTGAAAGATCAACACTCACACTGGCAGCATAACCATAGGTTGTAACTGTTTGGCCGCCATTGAAAGCGATATTATATTGAACATATGTGCTGTGATCCAAAAAAGCAGTTGGGTTCTGTGTTCCCGGTGTATTAGCAACATCCGTGTAACCGATAAAATCCTTCCATATACCATAATATCCAAGCACGTCGATCAGTACGCGTTTAGCGATAAGGGTTGAATATCCAATTTCAAATGCATTAACCGATTGGGGTTTGATGTCACTGTAAACAAACTTTTGCAATGAGTCTGGATTTCCTGATTGCTGGTACGCCTGAACACTCGCAAGTGTGTAAGGAGCATACTGGTTAAACTGATATGTGCCATCCAGTAAACGGGTGGAACCACCTGATGAATAACTGTTGTAACCGTTCAGCGTGCTCTGTAAAGATTGAATATTAGAAGGGAAACTATATGCATTCTGATAGGAAAAACGGATATAGTTATCCTTCAACACTTCGTATACAGCAGAAAATCTTGTAGTGAACCTCGGCTCAGTGAACAGTGTATTCTTGTCATATCTCCCGGAAGCACTCAGAGTAAGTTTATTGTCAAGCACTTTTTTCACAAGTTGCACATAGGCGCTGTATTCATTTACGTTGATGGGTCCGTCGCCATCTGCAAACAACGTTCCTTTGGAATTCAGATGATAGAGGCGGTAATTAGCGCCTGCAATAACATTTATAAAAGGTATGAGTTTGGAAAAATTATACTGAAACTCTGCATTATACATTTTACTTCTGTCCAGAAATTCCGTACCACCGTTGGTAATAGGAGTGGAGGAAATACTATCTTTCAAATGGTTGAATTGATTACTGCCAAGAGCAGGCATTCCTACATCTGCAAATTGTCTGGCTTGCTGGAATGCCGCCTGTTGGCTTGCTCCGCCTGCCAAAGCTCCGATCAGCGCACCAGTAAATTGTGGATACCATCCGTCACCTGTATTCGCATCATAACTTGGTTTCCAGGCTTCATTGATGAGCTGTGCAGTTGGCCCGGCAACCAATGTGTGACCTGAATTTTCCTGTGTGGTATAAGCCCTGAAAAACCAGTCGTCGGATTTTAATTCAACCCGATACTGGGCCACCTGGAAATTTTTTAACTGGTAGCGTGTATCGTTTGTATAAACAACACTTCCGGTGCCATAAGTGCCCGACAAGATAGCTTCCAGATGAGGTTGAATTTTATATCTTATTTCTGCATTCGCTTTAAAAACTGTTGCATTGTTATCGAGGTATCCATATTCCTGATACCCAGTTCGGGCAACATAGTTGGGTCCGTTCGCAAGTAGTGGATTAACGATCGGTGCAAGTGATGGATCCTCCGCAAGTGCTCCTTGCAGAAATGGATTGATATCGGTTGAAGTGGCTCCTCCGTAAATATTAACACCGTTGTAATTGGGATCGGTATATTTTGTACCAGGTCCGTTTTTATTTGTGGTATCTGTCGCCACCCAGTCCTTCGCCTGCGTGTATTGCGCGTTGATTTTGAAAGCCAGTTTGTCGTTTATTTTTTTCGCATACCGGATCGTCCAGTCATAGTAAGGAGACGGGCTCACCGGATCGCCACTGGCTGAATTTTTTACATGATTTATTCCTTGTGTGATCTGCACACTCAGACCCTGGTATTTAAATGGATCCTTACCCGTCATCACCATTGTCCCGTTCAATCCTCTTGAACCATATAAGGCAGAAGAAGCACCTGAAAGAATTTCAATATTGTCTACATCCAATTGCGTTAGGCCAATAGCCGAACCGAGGGCGAAATTCAATCCCGGCATCTGGTTATCCATTCCGTCAACGATCTGTGTAAAATTGGTATTGCCACTCGTATTAAATCCACGCGTGGTCACAGATGTAAATCCGATGCTGGATACAGTTACGTCAACACCTTTAAGACCCTGAATCATATCGTAATAATTCAGCTGCGGGGAATGGATGATTTCTTTATTACTGATCTGTTCAATCGTTACGGGTGATGTTAGTTTTTTCTGTTCACTCCTGCTGGCGGAAACAACTACTTCCTGACCCATGGATGCCACAGGCGTAAGTTCTATTTCCAATTGCTGGCTGCCACCCGTTACCTGAACATGTTTGGTTTCAAAACCAATACTGGAAATTTGTAAAGACACGGGAAGGGGATAAGCAACAGAAAAATGAAATCTTCCTCTGTCGTCTGTATAGTCTCCATCTTTTTTGCCTTCGACAGTTATAGATACGGCAGGAATGGATTCTTTGGTATTCTGATCATGTACTACGCCACGGATGACGGTTTGGGCCTCACTCACTCCGTGTAAAAAGAAGACAGTAAATACAAGCAATTTTGTAATTTTTCTCATCGGCAATTGTCGTTTTATCGTTATCTAAATTTTTCCAATATTATTTTGCGGCTACCTGATCAATCTTTTGAACCATTTCATTTTTCCTTTATAAGGCGGATATTTTATGGCAGGGTCAAACCATCCCGGTGTTTTCATGACGGGTTTCGCATGTGTGAACCGGTAAAAGGAATGTTTACCGTGATAAGCACCTATACCGCTATTACCGATACCTCCGAAAGGAAGATGATGATTGGTAAATTGCCATAAAGTATTATTTACACAACCACCACCGAAAGCAAAAGCCTCCAGCCAATTCTTTTCTGTTTTCGAATTTTTGGTGAAGAGATAAAAAGCGAGGGGAGAAGGATTGGCTGCGATCAACTCCAGCGCCTCATGCATTGTCTCATAACTGAAAACCGGTAACAGCGGGCCAAATATTTCCTGTTTCATCACACCATCATCAATAAAAACATCTTCCAGAATAGTCGGAGCGATATACAGATTTTCGCGATCGTATTGTCCGCCAAAAACGATACTGCCTTCAGAGAGCTGTTCCACCAGCACATCAAACCGATTTTCATTAATAATTCTTCCATAACTACTGCTAATGGCCGGATTGTTTCCATAGAATTCCGTGATGGTCGCCATCAGTATCTTCAGAAACGCGTGCTTAACTGAGGCGTGAACAAGCAGATAGTCCGGCGCTATGCAGGTTTGTCCAGCGTTCAGGAATTTACCCGTGGCGATCTTTTTCGCGGCGAGACTGAGATCTGCATCCTTTTCAATTACTACTGGATTTTTACCACCCAGTTCCAGTGTAACCGGGATCAGTTGTTCAGCCGCCAGCTGGTAAATGATTTTGCCAACAGCAGTGCTTCCTGTATAAAGAATATGATCGAAGCGGAAATTACGGATCATCGGCCCGATCAATTCAGCGCCATCACCAAGTATGATGGATATATACTGCGGCAGAAAGATTTCGTTGATTATTTTTTTAACCAGGGAGGCGCTGGCCGGTGCCAGTTCCGAGGGTTTGAGCATGACCGCATTACCTCCGGCGATTGCTCCTACCAACGGCAGGAGCAAAAGCTGGATGGGATAGTTCCAGGGTGCAATAATTAAAACTACACCCAGCGGGTCGTGAATGATTTTTGAAGAAGACGGCAGATTCAGAAGATTGGTAGCAGTGCGTTCGGGACTTGTCCATTTACGGAGATTTTTTAAAGCGGTAGTGATCTCCATCTGCACGATTCCAATTTCTGTAACGTAGGCTTCCTCGGGCGCTTTTTTTAAATCCTGATAAAGCGCTTCATAAATTTCCTTTTCATATTTCCGGATGGCATCTCTCAGTATTAGTAACTGATACTTTCTGAAAGCATAACTACGGGTAACGCCACTATTGAAATAGGCGCGCATTTCCGTAAGTGTTTCTACAGCCGTCAAGCGCTCTCTCATTCTTTATTTATTGACTGATTTTCTGTTCAGGCCTTCAAAAATCAGCGCAAGTAAAAATTTAGATTCTTTCAGAATCTGGCTGTAATCGATCTCGTCCTGGTTTTTCAAAATAGCTTTATGTTCAGCGTGGTGTTTCAACGCATCGTTCATGGCGATCAGTGAAGAAGCAAGTTTTTCCGGATTCACATTGGCCAACTCTTTTCTTTTTACTCCTTCGCGGATGATCTTTGACAAAAATTTCACTTCCGCCTTCACAACGGAATCGAACAGTTCAAAAAATCTGGGAAGCATTTTGTAGACTGTTTCCACCGACACCCGGTTCATATTCAGAATGTTCTTATAATAGTTGATGCGCTCCAGTAAATAAAAAGTAACACGATCTTCAGTATTCTTTTTTACAAGTGTTTTCGCCTGGAGACTTGCGAGAAAATCCTGTCCTTCCCTTATGGCGACTTCCAGAAAAATATCTTCTTTATTTTTGTAATAGTAATACAGGGAAGCCTTATTCAGCCCGACTTCTTTTGCAATATCATCCAGAGTTGTTTTATCTAAACCATATTTGGAAAAACACTTCATGGCAACCTGCCCAATCTTTTCTTTAACAATTTCTTTTTTATTCATCGAATAAAGACTGCCTGTTCGCAGCCGTTCAAATTTAATTTCTTTTCCCATTTTTCAAACTTTTTACCTTAATATTTGAATTTTGAAATAGGTTTAATGCGCGTATACTTCAATAAAATGATCCAGATCAATTTTTTTGATCACTTGACGACAAAGCAAATATGCTGTCAGGATTCTTAAATCTTTCGTAGTCATTCCGTAGTTACGAAAGATTTATTTTTTAGACTTTTTGAATAATTGATCTAACCCGAAGTCAAATTTGATATGCTTTTATGACAGTATCCTTTCAGGTTTCTTTCAGGTTTCTCTTGGGTTTGTTGCGGAATTCCGAAAGAAACCTGAAAGAACTCGGATAGAAATATGCCTTAAATATATTTTTCGGGTGAAACTGAAACTCAGAAAAAATCTTTCGGAGCCTCCGATGCGACTACGAAATATGGTCTCAAAAATGTCCTTATTTGTGATTTGAGCAGAAGTGCCCCTGGTAATTTGGGACGGGAAATATTAAGCTATCCTATGTAATGATAACAGTCGTTTGAAGTAGAAAATCATGCTTTACGCCTGTTCACGTTTGCGCTGGGTTTTAATATATAGTTCATCTATCACAATGATGAGAATAGCCAGTAAGGGAACAGCGAGAATAATTCCCAGCAATCCCGATAGAATACCCATGATTAACTGGCTCAGCAATGTTAGTGCAGGAGGGATATGAATGATTCTTTTTTGCAGCAAAGGCAGGGCAATATTTCCGACAATCGTTTGACAGGCGATATATATCACGGCTACTATCAAAGCAGTTTTTGTGCTGATAGTAAGTCCCAATAATACGCCCGGAATCATCGCGATCACCGGGCCGAAATTCGGGATGATTTCCAGCAATCCGGTGATAAGACCGAGCACGGTAGTGCCAGGTAATCCGAAAAGCGACAAACCACCCGCAACCAGTACTGTGATCAGTACGATTGATATAAGAATACTTTTGAGCCAGCCTTTCAGCGCGGTTTCGATACGTTTTAATATGTTTGTTCCCGTTGTTTTCATCCGGGAAGGGAATAAAAAAAGAATCCCATTTTTATAAAGGGAAGGATCGGAAGTAAAAAAAATTCCCAGAAACAGTATAATGTATAAGTCTCCCAAAACGCCGAAACTCGTACTGAAAAAAGTCGTTACTGTATCAACCAGTTTTTGCGAATTATTTCCTGAAGTATATTCAATGACCTTCGCACCTACAGGTGTATTGGCAATTTTTATACGTGCCACTTTAATGGTCTGCGGTAGTGTATTACTTAACTCGGCTACCTGTCTTTGAACCTTGGAGCCGACAAACCAGCTCAAAAGACCAAGTAGCACAATCGAGCCTGTGATGGAAATAAACAAA
>DATHPV010000714.1:0-9560 GCA_035483495.1 Puia sp. | reverse complement strand
ATTCGCCCCTCTCGAGGCGGGAAACACAGATTCTTGAGGAAATTGCAAAGGGAAAAAACAGAAGAGTAATTGCTGACGAGTTATTTATCGACAACGAAACAGTCAAGAGTCATATCAAAAATATATATGCTAAATTAAATGTACACTCCAAGGCTGATGCCATTCGAACTGCCAAGGAAAATAAGTTAATTTAAAAAAAAGCAGGTGGTGGAAACCACCCGCGGTCACATGAGAAAATAAAACTAGTAATCGGAATACCCGTTTTGGGAGTCCAAAATATCTTCAAACAAAGGACTTTCCTGTTCATTGCTGCCCTTAGTTACCCATCTTTTAAAGTCTTGCATTCTTACCTGGTTAATAAAAACTTTTTCTTTCGGTGCGGGGAAGAGTTCCACTTCTATCCTTCCTGCCACACATAATTTGAATTTTCTGAGCGATTCAATATGAACTAAATATTTCTTATTTATTCTGTAAAAATCTGCGGGATCCAAAGCCATGGTAAGATCCCTCAATGTTTTGGGAATTAAATATTTTATACCATGAACACGATCCACCATGAAGCAGGTTTTATTCTCCAGGTAGAAATATGCTATTTCATCTGTTTTAAATAACACGTATTCATTGGCCCTGCGAATAATAATTCTGCGGTACTGGCTGTTATTTGGATTCATACTCATCAAAATGCGAATTGATGCGTACTAAAATTAAAAACTTAGCACTATGAAAAAAGAAAACAGCTTAAAATGACGCCCGGCGGGGGATAAAAACGAAACTCTTCGTGGATCGTACCGTTTAGTCTACTGCAATGGGGGATTGCTTTAAAGCTTAAGGCGTAATGCGTAAGGCGTAAGGCAAAAGGCGCAAGGCAAAAGGCGCAAGGCGTAAGGCGCAAGGCGTAAGGCGCAAGGCAAAAGGCGTAAGGCGCAAGGCAAAAGGCGCAAGGCGCAAGGCGCAAGGCAAAAGGCGTAAGGCGTAAGGTATAAGGCGCAAGGCGTAAGGCGCAAGCTTAAAACAAATGTCGAATATGTAAATGACTAAATTGCCTATACAGAATTCTAAAAAGAAGTTTTAGGCTTTCGGCTTTAAGCCTTATGCTTACTTAAGATGAGCGCGCAGCATCCAGGCTGTTTTTTCATGTTTCTCCATCAGACCGGTTACGAAATCAGCCGTACCCGCATCTTTGTGTGCCTCATCGAACTCTTTGATATTTCCACGAATGAATTCAATAATACTCTCGTGGTCGGCCAGCAGGTTTTTGATTAGATTTTGGCTGCTGGTTCCTCCCGTTATTTCTTCGGTGAGATGGGTAAGCGCCAGATATTTTTTAAGTGAAGCAGGAGCATAATGTCCGAGTTGTCGAATCCTTTCTGCTACTGAATCAGTATATTCCTGGGATTCTTCATATAATTCTTCAAAATACAAATGAACTGAATGAAAATCGGGTCCTTCAAGATTCCAATGTGCGTTTAATGTTTTTGCATACAATACAAATTCATCCGCCAGTATTTTGCTCAATTGTTCCGTAATTGTTTTTCTATTTGCTTCTGTAATACCTATTCCTGTTTTCATTATTTCCAGTTAATTAATCAAATATAAAATAAAACATACAATCCCATATAAAGTTCAGCTTATAATGTGTTGCACACAAATCAATTTAATGTAAACATCGGGTACAGAAAAAAGACGATTTCGGCGATTCATTGCAAAGTGCCTTGAGTCAAATAGCTAACTTTGCGGAATGTCTGACAGCTTTATCCTGCATTATTTATATAAGGGCGTGGCGGAAGAGATTACCTGCAGTCTCAGAGTCAGCAGATTTACTTATCAATTTCTATGTACGTTAGATGGCGCCGATATTATTATCGAAAAAGATGATGAAGGTAATTTACGAGTCATGGAGTCAGAACCTTTTTCAGGTAAGAGTAAAAAGCCTGACGTTCAACAAATAAAAGCAATCATCGATGAATTAGAAAGAATTTTACGTGAAAAGGTTTAAAAGAAAACTTAGAATATTGTTTATTCCAACTTATTGATTTAAAAATCCGATACTTTTTGAAATACATTAAATTAGATCACATGGAAGAAACCCCTGATTTTCCCGTTTACACAGACATACAAGCTATTTTCAGACAGCGAAAAACAACTGATGATAAGGTCCAGATGATCGCCACTTGTACGTTAAATGGTAAACCCAACCGAAGCGTCTGGATAGAAGTACCTACTGTATTGTACAATGGTTACCAGGGAAAAGTGAAGATTATAGAATTCAATATTAAAAACGGATTACTTGAAGTACTTAAAGTAACAAAAGCCTAAAGCCGAAAGCTTAAAGCCTATAGCAATTAATAATTTTTGATTATTAAAGTATGTCGCTTCTCCCAAATCAAACGACATTATAATCAATGAAATAAAATAAAAATATTCAGCTTTGAGCTTTCGGCTTTAGGCCTTTATCGCATCAATCTTCTTTGCAAGTTTCCTGTCTTTTTCTGTAACAGTATCTCCTGCGTCATGGGTAGACAGCCAGATTTCTAACTCATTATATGTGTTTGTCCATTTTGGATGATGGTCCATTTTCTCTGCTTCGAATGCAACTCTTGTCATAAAAGCAAAAGCCTCCGTGAAATTCTCAAATTTGAATTTCTTATGCAGAGTATTATTTTTTTCTTCCCACATATATTTTTAAATAAAACGCCAGTAACTGTGTACGTCGTCAAAATGCAAATTTGTATCAGGCCAGTGATCCATATCGAAACCGGGTGCCTTTTCAAGAATGTCGCGATTTAGTTCGAAGAGAAATCTTTTGTTAGGAGCATCAAGCTTCAGAAGACGAAAAGGAATTGCAAAATATTTAACGCCTAGCCCGAGAAATCCGCCAAATTCAATAACGTAATAATCAATTTTTCCATTCTCGAGGTCCAGCATAACTTCTTTTATTTCACCCAAATTCTCACCTGTTGAATTTACAACCTTGTCTCCCGACAAAGAAGAGGCTGTTAAATACCTTCCTTTTTGATTAGGAAGAAGACCTCCCTGATTTCCGCCAGATAAATTATCTTTTTCGAATAGTTGTTCTTTCTCATCTAATTTTGCTTCCATTGGTGAACATTTAAGTTGATCCTCAAGTTAGAGCAAAAAAACCGTGCCATTCGCATTTGGCTGATACCAGTAATGGGACAAAAATTCCACATTTAGGAAAAAATGGCATTAGTTTTTTGATTTCTTTGGCAAATAGGTTGGATTAATGTTTTTATTTTGCACCATAAGTTACTGATCCTTACCGCTTAAACTAAAACAGAGCCCTTGAGGGCCACTTTAATATAAAATTGGTATGTGCCTTGCAAATATTATTATGGTTTTTCATAGGATATTGGATTTTAAAATGGGCTGGATTTCTATCCTGGCCCTTTTTTATTTTAAATACTCCCCACATCGAGTTCTTTCAACCACACAATAATCATCAATATGAAAAAAGTTATCGTCCCCTTAGTTGTTTTGGCTAGTGTTCTTTTCAGTGAGCGTACGTTTTCTCAAACCTCCCATAGCAAAGGAGCGAATGGCGTAGTAACGCCCATGGAGGTGGGCAGTATATTTTTAAATCTGGGAGTTGGAGTTGGGGCGGATTATAAGGGCGAAAGCTATGGCACTCCGTTTGGTTTTAAAGCAAGTGCCGAATACGGTCTTTGGGACGCTGGTCCTGGTGTAATCACCCTTGGTCCCGAAATCGGAGGGTCTTTTTCATCCAGCACAAACAGCGGTTTTAATACCAAATCAAACACTTTTGTAACATCCGGCCGTGCTGCGTGGCATTATGGCTGGGAAGTTCCCAATCTGGATACGTATGCAGGGTTTTCTGCGGGCCTTGGCTTTCATAGTTATACTTACAATGATGGCAACAACGAGATCTCAAACAATACCGTAATTCCTGCTTTTGGAGCCTTTGCCGGTGCTTCTTACTTTATCACCCCAACATTTGGATTTAATACGGAATTCGGATTTGATATCACGAATTTCCAGGTTGGCGTTGTTTTTAAACTTCAATAGTAGAAATAAAATGATCGATATAAATCCGGTGGAATATCCTTCTTCCGGATTTATTTTTATTTCACGAAATTTTTAAGGTTTATCAGAGTTGCTTACAAAAGCAATCCGCTTACTGTCTGGTGACCAGGATGGAGCATTTATTGTACCCTGGCCGCCAAATAAATATGCAATCGTTCTGGGAGCACCCCCATCAACAGGCATCAGTCGCAGCATGACTCTCTGATAAGAAGGATGGGAATTTGGATCAATATCAGGCAGAAAAGATATAAACGCAATCCATTTGCCGTCAGGAGAAATATGGGGAAACCAGTTGTTGTATTGATCGTATGTGATTTGTTCCCGGGATGATCCATCAGGTTTCATACGCCACAGTTGCATCGTACCGGTAGGGTTTGCATTGTAGTAAATATATTTTCCATCGGGAGAATATTCCGGACCATCCACATGCCCTTTTGTATTGAAAGTAAGCTGAACTTCCTTTCCACCGTTTATATCTTGTTTGTACAAATTGAAAATCCTGCTACCTCTTTGTGCTACGAAACATACTTCCTTGTTATTCGGATTCCAGCCATGCCAATACGACGGCGTTTGTTCCGTCAATAATTTCGGTTCACCTCCGCTGAGCGGCAGAATATAGACTGAAGAGCCACCTCCGGGCATTCCCTCTCTGGAATTGCTGATGGCCAGTGTTTTCCCGTCGAAAGAAATCCCGTGATCGTTATTTAATCTGGTTGCTGAACCTGTATTTAATTTCTCGGGAACGCCGCCGTCAATGGGAATTGTGTATAGAGAACCATGGTCATTGTACAATAATTTTTTCCCGTCTGGCATCCAGTTGGGTGCTTCAAAACGGCCCTTTGATTCATAAATTACTTTTCTATTTCCGTTAAATGCATCCACTATTTCAAGACGACAACCCATAACAGTTTGGGGTTCAGGTTTAGCAAGAACAGGATTTGGCTGATAGGGGTTTTCAACAGGGTGATCAATGCGAAGGTTCCAGACACGGGCTGAAGCCATGCTGTTTGAATCGTGAGCGCATATATATATTCCGGCCAATACCGTATCTGTTAATTCACTCAGATCATGTTTTCCCACTTCCTGAAGAGGTTCACCCGGATTGGCTACCCTCATTATTAAAGTCTTTCCTTTTCTTTCAAGCTGAATGGTTTGCAAGATCCTTTTCGGGAAGAAGATCTCTCCCTGTGGATCCTGCATATACGCGCCTCTCATCTCTCTCCATTGTAATGCGATCAGGCCATTCAAATGAAAACAGGCACTCATGTTCACGGCATCCGCTTCTTCCGATTCCCTGATCATCCAACCTATTTTACGATGTTCATTAGCTCCTGTCGTATCACCTGTAAATGCGAAATCAGCCGTAAGAATAAAATCTCCGGCAATTTTTTTAAAAGTATAATGAAACTGATCGTTATTAAACCAGATATTAGATCCGGAACCTTTTATAGAATAACTCTGGGAAACTTCATCATATACTGCAGAACCTGCGTATTTAACGTGTCCGATATCCTGCTGTTTTTCAAAAGCACCCAGCGGTATATTTTGTGAGAATGCAGAAAGAATGCAAATAGAAAGAATTGCAGGAAGCAGAATAAACTTCATATACAAAATGATTGAGTGGATACCAATAGTAATCCGTATTTAAACGAGATTAGCTTTTATAAATTTTATACTCTGGGAGATACTATCGAACGGAGACCCGGGGCATTTATCCTGTTCCACGAAGAAATATTTCATTCCCGCCTCCTCTTTATGTTTAAAGATGGTTTTGAAATCAATGATTCCATTTCCGACTTCGGCAAAACTTTGATCCGCTTCTTTCGACATATCTTTTACATGCCAGAGTGGAAATCTGCCGGGATGTTTTTGAAACATGGCAAGCGGATCCTGTCCTGCTTTCTTAATCCAATACAGGTCCATTTCCATTTTTACCAAATCCTTATCGGTTCTGTCCAATAATATATCATAGGGGAATACACCATTCTGAACTTCGAATTCAAAATTGTGGTTATGATAGCAAAACTGAATGCCCGATTTATTACAGGCTTCCGCTGCTTTGTTGAATATATCGGCCAGTTGTTTGTAGTGATCAAGAGAACCTCTTTCCTGATCTGATAAATATGCACAGACCATATATTTCAGACCTACAGCAGAAGCATCATCTATTGCTTTTTGCCAGTCGTGTAAAATAGTTCCGTTAACGACGGCACCTTTATTCATTTCCTCCCCGAGTCTGTAATGCCCGCTGAGCGATACCAATCCATTATTTATCAAAACCTTTTTATAGGTAACAGCATCCATGCCATAGAACTTTTCCGTTCCGGTATATGTTGCATTTTCGACGGAATTATATCCTATCTGGGCCACTTTAGCAAGGGTTGCCAATGGATCCTTTTCCATAAAATCGCGCACGGTGTAAAGCTGAAGTCCAATCAGAGGATCAGAAGCAAATGCATGGATGGGTCCTTTTACAAATACGGCAGCTGACAATGCGGAAGCAGATTTAATGAATACTCTCCTGGATGACATAAAATAAATTTAAGCTGAGCAATCGGTTTTCTGTTTATAAATGTATGCTGTTTATAACAAATTCCATTTTTTAACCAACTGCATTGAGTGTTTGTTCAGAATTTAAAATGGCAGTTTACGGCGTTTTTTTACGAAATAACAGGTCCTACGGAGCCCGCCCGCGTGAAAATTTGTAAATTAATGGAATGAAAGCATTCCTGTTACTCATATTAAGTACAATCCTCTTTGCTTTTATTCAAAAAGAAATGGAGTATCCACCTCCTGTAAAAAGACTATTGGGCGACCATCCAAGTCTGCCGATCGGATCCCAGGCGCCGCCATTTTCTCTACCGGGCATTGACGGCAAAATCTACTCCCTTTCATCTTTTAATAAATCTGATGTTCTTGTAATCATATTTACCTGCAATCATTGTCCCACGGCACAGGCCTATGAGGACCGGATCATTCAGCTTACCAGGGATTATGCTTCAAGGAATGTTTCGGTTGTGGCCATTATGCCCAATGATCCAAGTTCTATAAATCTGGATGAATTAGGATATACGGATATGGGAGATTCGTTTGAAGAGATGAAACTGCGGGCTAAAGAAAAAAAATTCAATTTCCCATATCTATTTGACGGAGAAAATGAGAAAGTATCACTCGCATACGGGCCCATTGCAACACCTCATGTTTTTATTTTTGACAAGAACAGAATCCTGCGTTATAGTGGCCGGATCGATGACATGGAAAAACCAACAAAAACACCCACGAAGATGGATACCCGAAATGCCATTGATGAATTAATTGCCGGTAAATCAGTGACGGAATCAACTACAAAAGTTTTTGGATGCAGTATTAAATGGGCTGAAAAAAGCAACTGGATCGACAAAGCCAAATTATCCTGGGCTGGTGAAACCGTTTCGATAGATACGATTAACGAGTCGGGCATAAAAGACCTGGTGGAAAATCATTCTGACAAACTCAGGCTGATCAATGTATGGGCGACCTGGTGCGGTCCTTGTGTCTCAGAATTTTCAGATTTCATAACGATCAACAGGATGTATCGCAAACGCGACTTTGAATTTATCTCCATAAGTGCAGATGAAATGACCAAGCAGCATAAAGCGCTACAGTTTCTACAAAAACAGCAGGCATCATCTCCAAATTATATTTTTTCCGGCGACAATAAGTACAAACTCATTGAAGCCATCGACCCCAAATGGCAAGGAGCTCTCCCCTACACTTTACTGGTGGAGCCCGGCGGTAAAATTGTATTCTCAAAGGAAGGTGCAATTGATGCTGCCGAATTAAAAAAAGCAATAGTTGAGGACAGTTATATCGGGCGATACTACTAGAGTTATGGGTTATGGGTTATGAGTTATGGGTTGTGAATTGGGATTGCATAATCCATAACCCATAATCCATATCTAAGTAGACGGCGTTCCCAGTAATTTAAACAACTCATCAAGTTTAGGAGAAAGAATAATATCCGTTCTGCGGTTTTGGGTTCTGCCTTCCGGTGTACTATTGGTTTCAACCGGATCATACTGACTCTTACCGGAAGCAACAAGGCGGACCGGATCTACCTTATAATTTTTTATCAGAACCCGAACTATGGAAACCGCACGGGCAGTACTCAGGGCCCAATTGTCAGGATACATGTTACTGCGAATGGGAATTGAATCGGTATGTCCTTCTATATCTACGTTTATATCCGTATTTACATTCAAGACCTCCGCAAGTTTCCCGAGGGCCTGAATACCCTTGGAGTTTACCGTGGCACTGCCCGAAGGAAATAATAAACTTTCCTGAAGACTCACGTATACTTTGCCATTTTTAACTGAAACCGTTAACTCATTTGAAGTAAAACCAACCAGGGCATCGGCCATTTTTTTGCGGATATCTTCAATCGCTTTTTTCTGCTGATCCATTAAAGCCTGCAGACGAATAAGTTGTTCCTGTTGCGCAGCCAGTTGAGAGGATTTATTTGCTGATTCGGTTGAATATTGTCCTGCTTTGAAAGACAGGGCGCTCACCTGAGCATTAAGGCTGTCGATTTGGGTTTTCAATGTGGCAACAGAAGATTCCAGTGAACTTACTTTATTTGCCAACCTGGCACTGTCAGCCCTTACTGATTCAAGCGACTGTTGGGAAGCCTTATACTTTCCATTGGAGACACATCCCCCAAGTAGCATGATACCGCTTAATAATAAAATGAGATTTATTTTTTTGACCTTCATAATAACTATTTATATGCAATTAAAAAATGAAATGCTTTACCAGTGCCTGCAATAGCGGTGCCACATAGTATATTCTACCAGAAAACGGTGTACAATCCTGCAAGAATTCCCATAATTATCACGGATCCCATAATAAAGGCTGGTGTAACCTGAAAGTCTTTCTTACTAATTTCGATCGGGTGTGTTTCAACTATCCTGGACTGCCTGGACAGGCTGATGCCTATCATAATGAGAACTATTGTTCCAAATGTAATGGTCATGCGATCGAGGAATGGGAAATCGGGGAAAATGCCATGTGTCCAGGACGGCAGAAATTTCAGAACAGCAGATATAGGGATTGTAAGCAGACTTCCGGTTAAAGCAGCCCCGGCTGTTGTGCGTTTCCAAAAAAATCCTAATAAAAAAATAGCAAGTACTCCCGGCGAAATAAAACCTACGTATTCCTGAATAAACTGATAAGCCTGATCCAGATTTTTTAACGCCGGTGCAATAAGAGCTGCAATGCCCATAGCAACAACTACTATCCATTTGCCTATGCCGACCATTTGTTTTTCAGAAGCTCCCTTATTGAAATATTTTTTATAGATGTCGAGAGAAAATATGGTCGATATACTATTTGCTTTCCCGGCAAGTGACGCAACGACAGCAGCAGTTAGAGCGGCGAAAGCAACTCCTTTCAGCCCCGGCGGCAATAAATTCATCAGAGTAGGATAAGCGTGATCAGGTTTCACAATTCCGTCGGGCATC
>DATHPV010000713.1:0-2042 GCA_035483495.1 Puia sp. | reverse complement strand
ATATGTCCGCCAACAGAAGTCGAATTCATTTGATTACTTACAAAGGGCATATCATTTCTGCGAATATCAAATCCGCCGAATGTATACATGTTCATCACAGTAGCCTGAGCAGTCAGGCCTCCTTTTCTGATACCAATAAATAAATTGCTGTATAACTGATCAGGCATGTCCACTTTATTGGTATAGTGAATCTGATCGGTATAGTAAGAAGTTCTGTCGATCGTAACGTCGCTTCTGAATACATAAGAGCTGGAGAGGGTGGTAAAGAAGATTCCGTTTTGATAATCGATCGTCAAACGGCCCGCAAGATTGGTACTTCCCAATCCGATAGACATAGGAAGAAAATCATTTTCATAGTCCGATAGTGGCGTACTGAAACCTATAAGTCCGATAAATTTTAATTTACCGTTCCCGATTTTTGTTTTATAGAATTCATATTTCAGATCCAGTTCAATATCCTGGAATCCCTTCTCCCCATGCAGGGTGCCCGCTGAGGCGTCTGTCCACACATAAGGAACATTCACCAGCAGATTCAATTGATCCGTGATACCATAATTACTCATGAGCATGAGTGACTGGGTAGTTACGGTTCCGAGATTTAGATTTTCCCGTTTAAGCGTTCCTTCCCAGTATTCATTCCAGGAGGAATGCATATAGGTCAATCCGTTACACCACTGTTTTTTATTCATCATGATGGCATCGTCCACCGTTTGTGCCTTCGTCGCTGTCGTCATCAGACAGAGAACAGTTAATACACACATCAATTGAAAAATTGCTTGCTTCTTCATTTCGCAGTTAGTTAAAAATTAAAATAGTTGCCAGGTAAGGTTAATGGTTAATGACATTTAATATGTACAGCGACATTCAACGAATGCCAATCGCATAGCTCAAATTTGATTACTGAATATGTTCTTATGAAAACATGGATTGTTCATCACGTAGAATGCGTGATGTAAGAAAACAGACGTATTAAGCCAGATCCGGAGGCTGACCGGCGCGTGTAAGATGAACGTCAGGTATCTGAAGAAGGTAGCGATCTGCTGCCTTTAATCTGACATGAGTTTGTTCAGGAATAACAATTGCCTGCAAACCTATATAGTTTCCAGCATTGATACTTTTGAAAGCAGTATTGTGCTGATCGGCTTTTTTTGACTGACCAGGATGTTGTAAGTCATTTACCAGTTTGAAGAAATTGTCCCTGGCATTTTGAATCCTTGTTACAGATTTATTCGGAATGCAGAGCAGTTCCAGCATGCCATCGTTATAGCGGCGTTTAACGAAATTATATTGAATGCCATTTATTTCAATCTTGCCATCGACCCGCTGAAATTCTTTTGAATTTACATAGGAAGAAATATGAGCAGCAGGAACTTTAATGGAGATCAGATCGGCATCAGAATAATTATTCTCATCAAGATTTGCAATCAGTGTTTTGTCTGCACGATCCTGTAAAATAGAAGTGTACAACTGGTATCCAACCCAGTTAAACAGGAGTAATCCCAACATCAATATGGCAGCAATTCTCTTCACAGTTAGAGGCAATTTACTCATTTTTATTGAACGTCATAATTTTTCTTGTCCGGCCCGACACTGGTGATTGTCAGCTTTTTCCATCCGGCAGGAAGTTTGGACGGCACCTGAACAATACCTTTTTCTGTTATATCCAGCCCTCCAAAACCCATAAGCAGGGACTGTAAAATGCCGCCGGCCCCAGTGGCAAAATAAGGATTCGTCCCGCCTTTTGTTTCTGCTATCACGCGGAATGGGGGATTTAAATTAGGGATATAAGCATCTTTGAAAAAGTGAAATGCAGTATCACCCTGACCGAGTCTGGCATATAATAATGCAAAGACGGCCTGGGTCATGGCTGGTGTTCCTTCGTTGGGAACGCGCGACTGGTAGTAAACCAGGTCTTTTTTAATCTGTGCAGGATCTGTAATAAGTTTTAACGGATACGCCAACAGGTTTACGTCTGCCTGCTTGATTCCTTCGCCCTTGTATTGTGCGTGTTCTACAGTAACCCCGTTCAATTGGAGAATGGG
>DATHPV010000712.1:0-9895 GCA_035483495.1 Puia sp. | reverse complement strand
AGATCTGTTTGATGAAAAAGATCACGGTGCCATAGCAGGCGAAGGATCTTTTATGACCTGGATAAATAATATTAAGGAATCCGCCAGCGCGGAGTTGCTGGCAGTAAAAACTATCCACACGGAAGACCCGAACGTTTTGTTGGCAAGTCTGAATAAATTTCTGTCTGAAAATATTGGATCTGGTCAATGGCCGGATCTCTTACTCACGGGAGAAAATGGTGACATTCGACTACAGCATTATTACAATACGGTCGAATCTTCTATGGACGAAACCGTGTCTGTTGCACGTTTTAAACATCTAAGCGGGGAATACTGTACGGCTACCTCTTTCGCCTGCTGGCTTGCTATACAAATATTTGAAACCGGTGAAATACCTGCGTTATTAATGAAGAAACCCGGAACATCGAAAGCATGCAGGCGAATTCTCATTTATAATAACTACAGGGGTGTTCAGCATGCTTTTATTTTAGTTTCAGCAGTCTGACTTTGACGGTTGACAGAGAGATCTCAGTTATTTAAGGCAAGAAATTTAAAATTAAGTAAGTTTAGATAATAACGATTGCTCAATTTTACCATCATGAAATATCGATCATCAGATATCGTACTACCATCAACCGTCAACCGTCAACCGTCAACGATACTTCTCGCATTCATAATTTCACTAGTCTCCTGTACATCCAAAACTGATCCTTACAAAAACTGGAACATAGTTAACGGAAACGCCACTGGAAATAAATATTCTTCCCTGGCTCAGATCGACACCAACAATGTTCAACAACTTAAACCGGTATGGACCTATCATACAGGAGATGCAGATACCGCGGCTCATTCCCAAATACAATGCAACCCCATCATCATAAATGGAATCCTTTATGGAACTTCTCCACAACAGAAATTATTTGCGGTAGATGCAGCAACAGGAAAAGAAATATGGATCTACAAACCATTCGACAGTGTTCCCGGAGGAAAAGGATTTTATTTCGGATTAAACAGTAACCGGGGTGTAGCGTACTGGACCGACAGCGCGGACGACGAAAGATTATTTTATACAGCAGGACCTTTTCTGCGCGCTGTGAATGCAAAAACAGGAAAGGCCATAGAATCTTTTGGAGTAAATGGAAAAGTGGATCTCAGACAGGGACTTGGCGTAGATGCCAGCGATTTATTTGTAACGGCAACTTCTGCACCTACTGTTTATAAGGATTTTGTAATTACGGGTACCCGGGTATCTGAAGCAATGGATGCGGCACCGGGACATATTAGGGCTTATAATGTAAGAACAGGAAAAATGGAATGGATATTTCATACCATTCCTTATCCCGATGAACCGGGTTATGAAAGCTGGGAAGATAAGAATGCCTGGAAAACAACCGGAGGAGCCAACAATTGGATGGGAATGATCGTCGATCAGAAAACAGGTATTGCTTATATACCATTGGGTTCCGCATCTATGGATTTTTATGGAGGAAAAAAGAGGGGCAATGATCTGTACGCAGATTGTATGCTCGCTTTGGACGCCAATACAGGAAAAAAGATATGGCATTTTCAGTATATACATCACGATACCTGGGACTGGGATCCTTCTTCAGCACCTGTTTTACTAACGGTGAAGCACAATGGAAATGACATCGATGCAGTGGCACAAACGACCAAGACAGGCTTTGTTTTCTTATTCAATCGGGCAAACGGAGATCCGCTGTTTCCGATTGTTGAAACTCCCGTTGATTCAACAACTGAACTAACGGGTGAAAAATTATCGCCCACTCAGCCGATACCACAAAAGCCGGCGCCATTTGTAAGGCAGAGTTTTACGGAAAAAGATGTCAACCCTTATTTGTCGCCAGAGGAAATGGCAGACGTAAAAACAAAACTCGCGGGATATCACACCGGGAAAATGTTTACACCTGAATCCAAAGAAGGTACAATCATCTTCCCCGGATTCGACGGAGGAGCAGAGTGGGGCGGTCCCGCGGTGGATCCTGCAGATGCCACTCTATATGTGAATGCCAATGAAATGGCATGGATACTTAAAATGATCGACCTGGATAACACACCAAAAACAAATGAAGACTATGGTGCAGCAGGCCTCAGATTATATCTTCAGAATTGCATGTCCTGCCATGGTCCTGATCGTAAGGGATCGGGAAATTATCCATCCATTCTCGACGTGAATAAAAAAATGAACAAGGATCAGTTCGTCCAGTTTATCAGCGCCGGAAGAAGAATGATGCCCGCGTTTTCGTTTCTCCAGCAGGAAGACAAAGAAGCCATTGCAAGCTATGTACTGAATATTAAAGCCGATCAAAAAAAGCCTTTTCATCATGAGCTTACTGACCTGGAGAAATTCAGACAGGTTCCTTATTCTATATCTGGATACAACAAATTCCTTTCAAAATCGGGATTGCCTGCACTTGCACCACCCTGGGGAACGTTGACGGCGATTGATTTAAACAGTGGTGATGTAAAATGGAAAACCGTGCTTGGAGATGACAGCGCTTTTGCAGGCAAACCACAAACGGGAACAGAAAACTACGGCGGACCGGTGATCACTGCCGGTGGATTATTATTTATCGCTGCTACAAAAGATGCTAGGATCAGAGCATTCAATAAAAGAACCGGAGCACTTCTATGGGAAGCAAATCTTCCCAATGCAGGATTCGCCACACCTGCCGTATATGAAATGAACGGAAAACAATTTGTCGTGATAGCCTGCGGCGGCGGAAAATTGCATACGAGTTCGGGAGATAGTTATGTTGCTTTCGCGCTTCCTTAAGCGTAGTGCTTAAGGCGTAAAGCTTAAGGCTTAAGGCAGTTTTAAGCCTTATGCCTTTCGCCTTCAGCCTTACGCCTAACAAACATCCACGCAATCGGAGCAGCAATAATAGCAAGTATCGCCGCGATCGCAGCATGACGATTATCGGGTGAACCAAATAATGCGCCGGTCAATGCAATAGAAAAAACAATTACGGGCAAAAGAAAAAGGAATATCAATCCATTTCTCTTCAAAGGAATCCGGAAAGGCCGAAACTCATCAGCAGCTTTTTTTCGAAGTTGTATCAACGCAATAAATTCCAGAACAATTCCTGCAGTGTATAAACAGATATCCATGATGAACAGATCAGCGAGCGGATTCAAAATCAGGACGCTGATGATACAGGCACATGCTATGATGGAGATATGAGGTGTTTGATATTTTTTATGAAGCCTTGTAAATATTTTCGGCAACAATTTATCATTTCCCATTACAGCGGGTACACGGGAAACAGAAAGCATCACGGCGCAAAAAATTCCTACTGAACTGGCCAAACCTCCGACAGAGAGAATACCTCCCAACTTATTGCCGCCGATCAGGGTGCCGAGATAAGGAATTCCTTTCTCTGCAAACTCAGAGGCTGAAATACCCGAATGAAGTGCGAGATAAGTAAAAGAAATATAAAAAATATACACAGCACTAAAAGCCAGAATGATCGCTTTCAGGTAAGAACGAACGGGACGGTTTACCTCGTCCGCATACGTGGTGGCATTATCCCACCCGATACAATTCCACATGATCGTAAAAAGCGCAAGACTTAATGACGTCATTCCGGTATGCTGGTGAGAAACAGAAAAACCCGGGTGGATAAATCCTTCATAATATAAAATGATAAAAGGAATCAAAACAGCAACCATCAATAACAAGGCGGTTCTGCCGACAAGTACAATACCGCGGATATTCAGAAAGGCGATCAGCCAGATCATCACCAGGCAGACAGGTGTTTTATATTGTGCAATCTGCGGAAAAAAGAATGCAGCATATTCCACGAACAAAACAGGATAGATGGCGAGGTCGACAAAAGAATAGAACCATGTCCAGCAACCCTCCATGAACGCCCATCGAACACCGAGACCACGTTTTACCCATTCATAATACCCACCTTCAACGGGCATCATACTATTGAGTTCAAGTACAACGAGGATCATGGGGATATCCCACACCAGCGGCGTGAGAATTAAAAGGGGAATTGCATAGCTGCCTGCATAACCGATTAGTGGTTCGAGACCGTAGGGACCACCGGAAACGGTGAAAAACATCACTGCAGCCAGGGGTAGTACACTGATCTTACGAACGATTTTGGGAACCGGGGAATTACCTGAATTCATCGAGGACTAAATCTCCGCAACGATACAACTAAATCAGCACTGTGGCGGCTGCCGTGAGCTTTTTTGCTCCAATTTTTTACGTATATTTGCCGCCCTCAGGGCACGGAAATGCAAGTTTCCTCCTGTGGATGGCCCCGTAGCTCAACTGAATAGAGTATTTGACTACGGATCAAAAGGTTTCAGGTTTGAATCCTGACGGGGTCACAATACTAGAGCGGGTTTCAGCGGATTAGCTGAGACCTTTTTTATTTCTGGTACATACAAAGTACACACTCCAGAGGGTTATATTTCTTGTTGCATTTCTTTTAAAATGTCTTTGCTGGTATCGTTGTAGATGTGCTTTTCTGCGCCCTCGATTCACTAACACATATACACGATTATTTGTGTTTTTCCAAAACTCCATTTGTTGATATCCAACACATTATTGTGCATAATTCATGCAACCCTTTACCAGCCAATGGTTCATGAATTATCAACTATTTTTTCCACTGATGTGAATAATGAACATAGGGAAAATTGGAAAATGGAAAATAGTTTTGAGGTGGTCTTGGAAAGAGCAAAGCCATCCATTAATTAAAATGAGATGGCTTACACTGGTCGGGTGGCCGAGAGGACAGGCGGGTCGCGTTGCAAACTTCCCCACACTGGTTCGAATCCAGTCCCGATCTCAAACCCTGGTTTTCACCGGGGTTTGTATTTTAAGTAAAGTAGAGTAATTTTTTAGTTGATTCAATCCGCATTGGATTTTTAGAATTCATTAACTGATACTGACGACTAACTCCGAAACACTCAGATCAAAATGCAATTATACTAACACTCGTTTATATAATTACAATATTATGCCCAAATTGCTTATGAGCACTAAAAAAATTACGCACACGTGTGAATCTGAGTATAAACCGAAACCCTTTGACAATTTCAAATATATTAGTTATAACTTATAACACAAATTTAAAGAAGATTGACAGGTTTAGATAAATACTGGAATATAGTAGTCGAACAGATAAAAAAAAGAGTTGCTGCTGATGGCAGCGCTGGCATAGCGAGCGTAATATCTAATTGTAAAGTGGAAGGTATCATACCTAACGCCACAAACTTTTACCGGGAAGACATTGAGGTCATATTGGGAAAATTACTTCAGTCTGGAGAGTATCTGATCAATACCAGTGACAATGATGATCACATTAAAATAAACCCTGCATATATACTCAATCAAAATATAATTGCTACAAATACTTCCGTTCAGACTACAAATTCCTCCATAGTTGAACTTAATAAAACTTTAAAAACGACAAATATTCTTGCTCTTACTATTGCTGCAATCACCGGTATTTTTATTGCTTACTCTGCATGCAAAAACGACAATAAGGATTTGCAATTATTAAATATTAAACTAAATCGACAAGAACAAATTTTAGACAGCATGCTAAAATCTCAGATGGGAACCGATTCTTCCATCCGAAAGGCTATAAAAGATTCTCTTTATTTGAAGCACAAATAACAGCCTCAGCATTGAAATGCTAAGGCTTAACTACTCTGACGAACTAAAGATCCTTTTCTGCAGGCAAGTTTGACAGTTCTACCAGAATAAACGCCAATGTATCAAGCTGGTTAAGCTTCCGTAATTTCTCCCTGACTACTGCCTGTATCTTTTCTTTATCGGTTAAGTCAGTATAGCGCAACCCCGATTGCCCCTTCCCGGAAATTCGGATTATAGTTATTTTGTAGTTGGGTATGTTGCTAAATTATTTAGCAAAAATAAAGTATATCGCGAATCAGGCCAAAAAAATACTGTCCACAATCAAAATAATCAGTAAAATTTCCATGAATTTTTTCGTCCTGCATTATACGACAGGACTAAAATAAAAAAAGGGTGAAAACACCCCGTCAAATACCGTTAAAAGCCCATAAATTGTTATACTCTAATGCTCCCTAAAACTTGAACAGGTATCGGACACGATCGATATTATTTTACAGAAAGCATTTTAAAAAACGCGTTGACCGTTTTAACAAAACTCCTATTTCAAACGGGTTTCTGCGTGTGTCACAATACCTAACAATCGTATTAACATTCGCCACGGTTGTTTTTGCTTATCAAACGGTATCACTAACTATTAAGTATGGTGAAAAAACAGACCAGCTAGATAAGCTTCAGAAAATATTAGCAACAAACCAGAATGAACAAACAAAATTGGAAGGTCTTCTTACAATAAGTCAGCAGGAACAAAGGGTAAAGAATCATTATGATTCAATGACAATGAGGGCAAATAAAAATATGTTCTCAAATGCATACGACAGATTGTTCTTTTTGTATCCCGAACTTTATAGAGACTCAATGAGAAATAGAAAGATTGAATTTATGCTTCACGTACAAACGTTGATTGAAAGTCAATTCACAAATATGTATTTGTTGGAGGACGATACTCTTCAAAAACACTGGATTGACTTTGATTCCAAAATAACCAAATGTCTGATAGTGGTTAAACAACCGGTTTCCGCCTTCGTAAAAGCTGTTGGCGCAAACAAAAGAATAAACTATTCAAAAAAAGAAGCAATAAATCTTCAGGACACTTTTTTTTATAAAGTATTTGCAAATGATTATGGCCGCTTAGTCAATTCAACTTTAAATAAACTGAAGAGAGATGACAATTTAAAAAAATAAATATAGTGTCCCATATGTAATAGCTATTTGGCCTTTCGTTGTAGCTTACATAAAATTTACTTTATCATAAACTAAGCAATTCCTATAAAAGACCTAGTCAATTTGCATGATTAGTGGCTGATATGTTTTCACATAAACAACCCTTATTACAATGAAATCAATATTATTATTATCCTCTTTGCTGGCATTTGTATTTAATTCGGATGCACAATTGAATCCATCGACTGCGACGATTCCAATCTCAATCGACTACAAAAATGGCTATTCGGGTACTGGGTTTATTCTTGCAGACTCGCCGTATGTTTACATAGTAACTGCGAAACATATGATATTTAAAACTGACAAATCTGGAAAGCGGTTTACGACAAACCTGATTGGTGACGAGTTTACTATAACGACATACTTTAGAAAGTTAAGTTCGGAAAGAATAAATACAGTAGATGTTGATATTAAAGGTATTTTTCAAAGTAACTGCATAGTTAATGATACAACAAATGATATTGTTGCTATTCTAATCGGGAAAAACAACCCGGCTGGAACACTTGTTAATTACAGTTCTTTCGTTGGAAAAAATCATCAAACAAAAGGCATTACACTAGTTAGCAGCAAAGATGTCGGTTCGTTTGACGACGTTGAAATCGGAAATGATATTTATGTTTTTGGTTATCCGAAATCTATAGGCCTCGGCCTTGGTCAATTTGAATTAAATAAGCCACTTTTATGTAGGGGAATTATAGCAGGTGAGAATAATGTCAATCGAACACTGATTTTGAATGCACAGGTTTATCATGGCAATAGCGGTGGGCCCGTGTTCTGTCTTATAAGAAAAACCAACGAGTACCAAATTATTGGGGTAGTTAGCGAATTAATTCCTTATGAATCGCAAGTATTCAAAAATGGACAGCTTATAGATAGCACCGGTGTGTTAAGTAATTCAAACTATTCCATTGTAACGCCTTTGGATATTTTGTTACCGCTTTTAAATAAATTCCAATCAACACTGGTATATAAAGACTAAAAGAATGCTAGATGCTTTTTAATAAGCACAAATAGACTTTGCATTTTATTGTGTAGTCGTGTAATCCAATTCAATTTTTTGCCGTAAGCCACCAACGCTGCCCTAACTCATTTTGATAAAAACAGGCACATCACTTACAGCCTGAATATTGAAACCCTGATGACTGTACCCGCCCGGTTCTTGTTCATAGGTAAATTCCTTTATTACTTTAGAATGAATATCCAAATTCTGAAGGTATCTGCTGACCACGTCAACCGGCACAGATGCTTTCAACAACTGCTGAAGCGCATTCACTTCATCAATCGGATGGTGCCCGTTAGGGCCGTCTATTGGCCCGGTAATGCTTAATTCGTAGTCGCCCATCCCAATGTATTCCTTAAATGTTCCATCCATTCCGGGAATTTCGCTTTATCAACTTTTGCGTTATAGGCTTCCGGGTCTGCGCTGTATGCAGCTTGCATTCGCGTGAAGTAATCATCATTGCCATTTCGCGCGTTAATCTTGTCGTATCCTGCCTGTAATTGTGCAACTGTTTTCGCCATTTTTATATCAATGATTTGGGTGAAAATTTAATGTTGGTATGCTGATGTTTTGTTTTATAAACTCTTCGAAAACCATTTCATCGGCTGTGGTTCCAACTGCCTGCCATTTCAGGGAAAACAAATTTTTTAAAGATTTGAATGCAGATAGCTGGTAAGGATTAAGTTGTGACACGTCTGCGGTTAAAGATTTTTGTTTCAACGCCTCTTTAAGTTCCAAGAAGATAACTTTGGGTTTTTTCGTTTGTTTCTTGTTCATGTTGTAGTTCTACAAGCAATATTTGACAATTCAAAACGCTGAAGCCTTTGTGGGGCTACGTTTCACGAACTTTGTTGGAACAAGTCGGAACAACACAGATTTTAATTTGCATTTAATCAGGGGGCTTACGGTAATAAGGGATCGAACTTTTTTACGAACTACGAAGAAATATTTATTTTAAGAATTTCCTAAGTAAATACCCTTATGTTGATTTTAACTATTTTCTTATATCTTAGGCCATCAATCAACACGCCACATGAAAATTATTTTAACCCTTGCGTTTGCTTTTTGTTTTTGTTTTGCCCATGCCCAAACTGACACAATCAAAATTCAAGCTGATACAATCAATATTATAAGAAAACCAGATTCAGCGGTTTACTTTAATGCTGAAATTCCCGGTTGTTATCCCTTTGGATTACAAGCATGGAAGCATTACCTGCAAAAGAATTTACGATACCCTCCAAAGGCGGTAGATGATAATATTCAGGGTACTGTTATTGTTAAATTCATAGTTGATTCAACTGGACTGGTTCATGATGTGTCCGCCATTTCCGGCCCGGACGAATTACGTGCGGAAGCTGTTAGGGTCATAAAAAATTCAGGCAAATGGGTAAGTGGCGTGCAAAATGGTTGGCGGGTTAACACATGGGTGCAAATGCCTGTAGATTTTGATCTAAGTGGCCCGTGGCACTTTTAATATTTTGACGACATTATAAAACTATCTGCTACCCAATACACTCTAAACTTAAGAAAGTAGATAAGCCTAAAAAGAAGTAATTATCCACTTATCCTTGTATAAACATATAAATTCATCAAACATGAACAAAATTATTGCGACCCTTTTATTACTTAATGTTTTTAGCGCTTCCGGGCAAGAAGTTTCATTTTCAAAAGACTCAATTCTAATTAATAACACAGTTTGCTTTCGCTTCCTCAAAACGGATAGTAACTTTTCAGTTAAATCATTGGAAGGGAAAACATTAATTACATGGGTAGTTAAAAATATTGCTCCAGGAAAATTTTCAACTAACTACACTTTCCTTACAGTAAATAAAGAATTTCATAACGACAAGATGAATGGAAGAAATGCGTTAATATTCGCACTTGTTCAAAGCGACGTTATTTCCGATTGCCAGCTTAATGAAGACAAGCTTTTGAAGTTCATCAAAAAACACAATGATCAGTGAGGTTTTGTTACCAATAATAGCTATGCCCTGGAAATACTTTTTTAGAAATTATATTTTGAATTCAAAAAGAGACAAATGAATGTCGCTATA